>CABRZN010000117.1 GCA_902475445.1 uncultured Collinsella sp. | reverse complement strand
TCTGGCAACGATTTTGCCCAAACGCTCGGCATCGACGATTTCTCCGGTAAGGATTTTGGCGCGCTGCTCACCTGCGAGCTGCAGCGTCAGGACATCGGGCGCATTCGCTCGTGGAGCCCTGCGAGCGGCAGCGGCGAGGCTACCGTTGAGTACTACGACCAGACGCTCTCGGTCGGCATCGATGCCGCCATCGGCCTGGGCACCACCGAGCTGCGCAAAAAGACGGGCCTCGCCGGCGCTCCGCTCTACACCCTATCGGGACTTGAGCAGTTTGGCCTGCGCTATCGCAACTACCCCATGACCATCAGCTTTGATGGCGCGCCCGCCGAGCGCGTGCGGGCGATCATCATGGCAATTCAGCTGGGTCCTACCTATGGCTCGGGCTATCGCATCTGCCCCGATGCCGACCCCTGCGACGGCGTACTCGACGTCTGCTACGCCTGCGGCCCCGTTCCGCGTGCGGTTGCCCTGCCTATGTTTCTTTCGGCCAAGGACGGCCACCATACCAAGTTGCCGCCGGTTCGCATGCGCCGCTGCCGCCATGTCGAGCTCACCTTTGAGGAGCCCGACTACCCCATCCAGGCCGACGGCGAGCCCGTTGTCGCCTCGCGCATCGAGGTCGACATCCTTGCCGGCGTCCTCCACGTCTGGCATCCCACCCGCTAACCCCACCTAAGTTGCGGTGAAATAGGGACTGTTTATGCATCTAAAGCCGCAAAACAGTCCCTATTTCACCGCAACTTATTGATAAGATCATTCCTCCCCGCCCAGCTTGCGACGGTTGGCCTTTTTAATCGCATTGAAGTGTTTGTCGTTGAGCCTGCGCTGGCGCGATCGCTGTGGCACTTTGGTCTTGACGCGGCGGCGCGGCGGACGCCCGCGACGCTCAAGCTCAGCGCGCAGCTTACGTAGGCAGCTGCTACGGTTTTGGAACTGACTGCGGCTCTCGCGCGCCATCACGACAATCCCCGAAGGGATATGTTTCATGCGCACCGCTGAATCCGTCGTGTTCACGCCCTGCCCGCCCGGACCTGTCGCGCGAAAAACCTGCACCTCGCAATCGCGCGCCAACTCCTCGACCGACATCTCGGCATAGCGCGCATACTCGCGCCATCCCATCTTGTTCTCATCCATATCAACACCTCCCCTCATACAAAAAATGTGACAAAGGGACAGTCCCTTTGTCACATCGCATACCAATCGCTTGTGTTGCGAGCCTAGGCGAAGGTGATCTCGCCGTTCTCGCAGTCCATATCGGCGATACGGGCCAGGCTCTCAACGCGGAAGCCGCGCTTGCGGAGCTTATCGCCACCGCCTTGGAAGCCCTTCTCCACCGCAATGCCAATACCAGATACCTCGGCACCCGCAGCCTCACAGATCTTGATAAGACCCTCGAGCGCGCAGCCGTTGGCCAGGAAGTCGTCGATAATCAGGACCTTGTCGCCCTCGGACAGGAAGCGCTTGCCAACGATAACCGGGTACTCCTTCTGCTTGGTAAAGGAGTAGATGGTCGTGGCATACTGCTCGCCGTCGAGGTTGATGGACTGTGCCTTCTTGGCAAAGACCACCGGCACGCCGCCAAAATGCTGGGCCGCAATGCAAGCCATGCCAATGCCCGAAGCCTCGATCGTCAGGATCTTGTTGATCTCGACATCCTTGAACAGACGGGCCCACTCGGCACCCATGTGGTCGAACAGCTCAACGTCGCACTGGTGGTTGAGGAAGGCATCAACCTTAAGGACGTTACCGGCCTTTACGATGCCGTCATGGCGAATACGATCCTCAAGCTCCTGCATGGCGCAACCCCTTCTCGCGGCAACGATACCGCGCGATTAATAAACGTTGTTCGATAGTCTACCACGGACCGACCCCCGCCCGCCCCACAAGCCGCATCGCACCATAAAGCTGCAAGACCAGTAGATAGGCCCGATTCGTGGCAGACAGCCTTCCAACACGCTAATGCCGGGTGCGCGTCCTCACCAAACGTACCAATGTGAGCGCAAAGCCCACGGTAGCAACGGCCATCAGCACGTAGAATACCAAACGGAAGCCAAAGAGGAACACGTCCGGACGACCCGCCACATAGCTCGTGACCGTCTTGCCCATCGCCGCACTCGTCTGTCCATACAGGATGCGCGACGCCGCCGTAATACCCAGCGCTATGCCCGCATAGCGCGCCAAGCTGCTCAAGCTGCCCGCAAAGCCAAGCGCCTCACGCGGAGCCGAACCCATATACAGCGAATTATTGGGACTCTGGAAGATCGACGTGCCGCACGACATAAACGCGACGCAGCACACAATCATCAAGATGGAAGAGTGCTCGTCAAGCGTGCTCACCGCAAAGAGACCGCACACGTACACGCCCAGGCCAACGGCCGTGGGCGCTTCACAACCAACACGGTCGGACACCGAGCCCGAAAGCGGGCCCACAAAGGCATTCACGACCGGCATCGCCAAAAACAACAGGCCGGAGATATCGGAGCTAAAGCCGTGGGCATCCTGAAAGTAGAACGGCAGCACAAACTCGGAGGCACCGATACCCACGAACACGATAAGCATGCAAGCCAGGTTAATCGTGAAAGCCGAGCTCGCAAAGCAGCGACGCGCCGCCTCTGTCAACGGCATAGGGCGTTCGCCAGCCTCCGGCTTCACATGCGGCAGCGTATAGAGTCCCACGATAAACGAGATTACGCCAATGGGCAGATTGATAAGGAAGATGCTCTCCCAGGGAAAGCTCGCCACCAGCACGCCGCCGAGCACGGGGCCGCACATCATGCCAAGAGCCACAAAGGTCGCCAGAATGCCCATGGCACGGCCGCGCTCACGCGCCGGAAACGACTCGGTGATGATGCCCATATTGTTGGCCATCGCGGCGGCACAGCCAATGCCCTGCACGAAACGCGCCAAGATAAGCACCTCGAGCGAAGCCGAAAGCCCGCAAAGCAACGAGCCACCCGTAAAGACGATTACACCAAGCTGGAACACATTCACCTTGCCGCGCACATCGCCCAAGCGGCCAAACGGCAGCATGGCGACGCACGTCGCGAGCAGATACACCGAGCTCACGAGCTGAATGCGGTCGAGACCCACCCCCAGCTCCTTTTGCATCACTGGGAGCGCCACCGTCACGATGCTCGCATCCAGACACGCCATAAAGGTCATGACGAGCACGGTGAACAGAATCGCCCATTTATTCTTACCGTGGGTGTCGCCCTCTAGGGCAATGTGTTCGCGGCGCAGCTGCTCGGCAGTTTTCTCCATGTATATCCTTTCTATCGTGCAACGCAAAAACGGGACCCCAATCGCCTACAAACGGACACGATCGGGGTCCCGCCTACGGAATCGGAACTATGAGGACGTCGTCAGCCGAAAAGCCGTCCCACGCCCCGCACGCACGCTAGCCTAGCACTGCTCGAGCGCCTGCTCAAGGTCGGCAATCAGATCGGCCGTGTCCTCGAGGCCGCACGACAGGCGCACCATGTCGGCGGAGATGCCACAGGCGATGAGCTCTTCATCGTTCATCTGGCGGTGCGTGGCATTAGCGGGATGCAGGCAGCACGTGCGGGCGTCGGCAACGTGCGTGGCGATCTGGGCAAGCTTGAGGCTCTTCATAAAGGTCTCGGCCGCCGCGCGACCACCGTTAAAGCCAAAGCTCACAACGCCGCAGGTACCGTTGGGCATGTACTTCTGAGCCATGTCATAGTACTTATCGCCCTCCAGGCCCGGATAGCTCACGAAGCGTACCTTGGGATGGCTCTGCAGGAACTTGGCAACGGCCAGGCCGTTCTCGCAATGACGCGGCATGCGCACATGAAGGCTCTCGAGCGAGCTGTTCAAGAAGAACGCCGCCTGAGGGTTCTGCATGGGGCCGAGGTCACGCATGAGCTGCGCGGTTGCCTTGGTAATGAAGGCACCCTCGCGACCGAACTTCTCGGCATAGGTCACGCCGTGATAGCTCTCGTCGGGCGTGGTGAGACCCGGGAACTTGTCCGCATGAGCCATCCAGTCAAACTGGCCGTGGTCAACGATCACGCCGCCCAGGTAGGCAGCATGTCCATCCATGTACTTGGTGGTGGAGTGCGTAACGATGTCGGCACCCCACTCAAAGGGGCGGCACATCACGGGCGTCGGGAAGGTGTTGTCGACCATCAGCGGCACGCCGTGGTCATGTGCGGCCTTGGCAAAGCGCTCAATATCGAGCACGGCAAGGGCGGGGTTGGCAATCGTCTCGCCAAAGACGAGCTTGGTATTGGGCTCAAAGGCTGCCTCGAGCTCCTCATCGGTGCAGTCGGGGGCAACGAACGTGCAGGTCACGCCCATGCGGCCCATGGTGTGGGCGAGCAGGTTATACGTACCGCCGTAAATGGCAGAGCTCGCGACCACGTGATCGCCGGCACCGGCCACGTTAAAGATCGCGAGGAAGTTCGCAGCCATGCCCGAGCTCGTAAGCATCGCGGCGGCGCCTCCCTCCATCTCACAGATCTTGGCGGCAACCAAATCGCACGTGGGGTTCTGCAGGCGGCTGTAGAAGTAGCCCGACTCCTCCAGGTCAAACAGCTTGCCCATGTGCTCGGACGTGTCGTACTTCCACGTGGTGGACTGGTAGATGGGCACCTGGCGCGGCTCGGCATCTCCCGGGTGATAGCCGCCCTGAACACATGTAGTACCGATGGTCTGCTCGCTCATATCTAGCTCCCTTGCCTGGGTTTTAATTCGGTTCACGATACCGCTACCCCGCACCCCTCTCAACCCATCCCCAAGGTAGGTTATGGGACAAATTGATCAGGGGTATTTATCTCAAGCCTTGGGCATTTGCTCGATAGATAAAAACGAGGCATACATGAAGCTCTCGATGATTACATGCCCCGTCACGGGTACCATAGGCGGGTACACCGTGACCAAGGAGACAACGATGAAGCAAATCGATACGGCCCAGCTCGACATCACCGCCTGTCAGGCTCAAGCTGCCGAATACCACGCCCGTGGCTTTAACTGCGCCCAGGCCGTCGCCTGCACGCTCGCGCCCGCCGTCGGGCTCGACCCCCAGGTCGCCTTTACCCTCACCGAGGGCTTTGGCGCCGGCATGGGCGGCATGACCGAAACTTGCGGCGCCATCTCGGGCGCCGTGGCCATCATGGGCTTTGTAATGAGCGACGGCATGGAAAACCCTAAGACCAAGGGCCAGACCTACAAGCTGTCGCGCGAAATCGCCAAGCGTTTTGGCGAGAAGAACACGACGACCGTCTGCGGCACGCTCAAGGGCATCGGATCGGATAAAGGCCCGCTCCGCAGCTGTCCCGGCTGCATCGACGATGCCGTCGAGATCGCCTGCGATGTGCTAAAGCAGCTCGCCGAGTAATCGACAGCAACAGTAAAACGACGGCCGGCGCGCTTGGGATTCATCTAAAAGCACG
>CABRZN010000116.1 GCA_902475445.1 uncultured Collinsella sp. | reverse complement strand
GACGATAACGGGCTTCTCGCCATAACGACGGGCGAGCTCGGCGCCGATGACGGCATGCGGGCCCTCGACGTCGTGGTAGATTGCCTTGCCCAGGTCGTGCAGCAGGCCGGCGCGCTTAGCGGTCACAACGTCCAGGCCAAGCTCGGAAGCCATCACGCCGCACAGATCAGAGACCTCGAGGGAGTGCTGAAGCACGTTCTGACCAAACGAGGTACGGTAGCGCAAGGCACCAAGGGTCTTGACGATCTCGGGGTGCAGGTCGTGGATACCGGTATCAAAGGCAGCCTGCTCGCCAGCCTCGCGCACGCGCTGCTGAACCAGGTCGGCAGCCTTGTGATACATCTCCTCAATGCGGGCGGGGTGAATGCGGCCGTCGGCGATGAGGTTCTCGAGGGCGACACGGGCGGTCTCACGACGGACCGGGTCGAAGCTCGAAAGAACGACGGTCTCGGGCGTGTCGTCGATCACGAGGTTGACGCCGGAAACCTGCTCGAAGGTGCGGATGTTGCGACCCTCGCGACCGATAATACGGCCCTTGAGGTCATCAGAGGGAATGTGCACGGAGGTAACGGTGACCTCGGCTGTGTGGTCGGCAGCGCAGCGCTGAATCGCCAGGGACAGAATCTCCTGGGCGGTCTTGTGGCACTCGGCGCGAACCTGCTGCTCGGACTCGCGAATGATCGTGGCAGCCTCGTGGGTGACCTCGCCGCGAACCTTATCGAGGAGCTCCTTGTGGGCGTCCTCACGGGTCAGGTCGGCGATACGCTCGAGCTCGGAGGTCTGCTTGGCGCAGAGCTCCTCAAGCTCGCGGGAGCGCTTCTCGACCTGACCGGCCTGGCTGGACAGCTGGTGCTCACGCTTGTCGAGAGCGTCGTTTCGGCGATCAAGGGACTCCTCGCGCTGCATCACACGGTTCTCGAGCGTACGAATCTCGCTCTTACGCTGCTTGTCCTCGGCCTCGGCGGCCTGCTTGTTCTTGATGATCTCCTCTTTAGCCTCGAGCAGAGCCTCTTTTTTGAGGGTCTCGGCCTGACGCTTAGCATCACCGATCAGGGACTCAGCCTGTGCGTGTGCCGACTGGATTTTTTCGTCGGCCTCGTGAAGACTACCCTGCTTGGCGGTGCGCATGTAGGCAATGGCGGCGATGGCACCCAAAACGATGCCAACGAGCGCTGCGATGATAGGCATGCTCACTCCTTTTTATGGATTCGTTACACAACAAAGCGAACCGTCCTTACGAACGGCTCGCGACATTTGAGTAATATGGGCGCAGCTTATGCGGGTCGGATACAGATAAACATATAAACAAACTCATCACAGATGAGCACATATCACAAAGCAAATGACAGTGTTTATCGTACGTTGAACCACAACAACTGTCAAATAAATGGCCCCGGCACGGCGGCTAAAACACGGTGAACGGCAGGGCCACAAAACGCATACGCCTAAACCGCACATTCCTCGCGTTCGGCATCGAGACGTGCCTTAACGGCATCGGCGGCGACGTGATACGAAAAGCCCTTGCCCATCAAAAACCGAACCAGTTTTTCGAATGCGCGCGTCTCTGGAACACGCCGCTTGGCGAGCAGGGCTGACGCACGCGCCAAATCGTCTTCGACGGCAAAATAATCCTCGGGATAACCGGGAATGTCATCGAGCACGACATGACGGCGCTTGAGCTCGGTCTCGATTTTGCGCTGTCCCCAACCGCGCCGCTTGCGCTCCTCGATAAAGTACGAGCAAAAGCGGCTCTCGTCTAAAAAACGATACTCGGTGGCGCGCTCGACGGCGAAATCGATCGCAGGCTGGTGAAAGCCGTAGCGAGCCAGCTTGTCACGGACCTCACCCGTCGCATGGTCGCGGCGCGATAACATCTCGGTCACCATGGTAAGTGCACATTTACGCTCAATGAGCTGCACCGCCTCACGGAAGTTGTCCCAATCACAGGGAAGATCGGGGCGGTTTTTGACATACAGCCGCGCGACCCGCACGGGAATCCAAATGGACCGCTCAAAACCGCCCTCAAGCTCACAATCGATATGTGCGCAAGGCTTTTTGGACGCATACCCGCTCGAGAACGAGGAGACCGCCTTCTTATCGGGAAAGACGACCGTGGCCTCGGTCACCGTATACGACATGAGCGTAACCGCTACTCGTCGTCATCATCGAGCATGGCGGAACCATCGATGGCGTAAAGCTCGTCAAACTCCTCGGGTGCCGGCTGATCGGTCAGCTCGACCTCGGACGGAGCATCGTCATCAAACTCAAGTCCACAGGCAAGGCGGACCTTATGCTCAATCTCGTCGGCACAATCGGGGTGTTCGCGCAGGAACGCCTTGGCGGCCTCGCGACCGTTGCCGAGCTTATCCTCGCCATAGGCAAACCAGGAGCCCATCTTCTTGCAAATGCCGCACTCGACAGCCATGTCCAGAATCGAGCCCTCCTTAGAGATGCCGGTACCGTACATGATGTCGAACTCAGCAGAACGGAACGGAGCTGCCACCTTGTTCTTAACGACCTTGGCGCGCACGCGGTTACCGATAACCTCGTCCTTAAGCTTAATGCTGTCGATGCGGCGAATGTCGATACGCACCGAAGAGAAGAACTTAAGGGCGCGGCCGCCCGTCGTGGTCTCGGGGTTGCCGAACATGACGCCGATCTTCTCACGCAGCTGGTTAATGAAGATGCACGTCGTGTTGGACTTGGACAGCGAGCCGGCGAGCTTGCGGAGCGCCTGGCTCATCAGGCGAGCCTGAAGACCGACCGTAGTGTCGCCGATTTCTCCCTCGATCTCGGCACGCGGGGTCAGCGCAGCGACGGAGTCAACGACGATGGCATCGATGGCGCCGGAACGCACGAGCATGTCAACGATCTCGAGCGCCTGCTCACCCGTATCGGGCTGGGAAATGAGCACCTCGTCGATATCCACGCCGATGCGTGCGGCATACGTGGGATCGAGCGCGTGCTCGGCATCGATAAATGCCACAACGCCACCCATTGCCTGGGCCTCGGCCAGGATCTCGAGCGAAAGCGTCGTCTTACCGGAGGACTCAGGACCGTAAATCTCGACGATACGGCCGCGCGGCACGCCGCCGATACCCAGCGCGGCATCGAGGGCCAGGGCGCCCGTGGGAATGGCCTCGACCTCGAGCTCGGGACCACCATCGCCGTACCTCATGATGGAACCCTGGCCGAATTTCTTCTCGATCTCGGCCTTGGTGGTGGCGATCATCTCATCGCGCTCTTTACCCGTCGTGCGAGCATGAACGGTACGTACGGGACCTGAATTCTTGGCCATGAATAGCCCTCCTCTTAACAACCTGCATCGATAATAAACGAACGGCTGTTCGTGGTCAACCGTTCAGATAAATCATATGCAGCCGACCTTTCCAAAACCCAACCAAACGCCGACCAAACACTGACCAAAATCTTGACCGCAGGCGAACCAAGAAAATCATGACGAGGAAAAATACGACAACTACCTGCACAAAGATAAAATTCGCCGGAGGTCCCTATCTCCACAATTAAGGGGCCCGGAGGCCCCTTAAAACACGTCTATTCCATAGGGTTGAGCACAAGGGCAATGCGACCCAATGCCTCCGTGACCGCATGGGCACGAACACACGAACGGTCGCCCTCATAGTGGCAGCGCACAGAGTCCACGACCGGCACTCCCCCATCGGCGGAACGATGTGCCCAGCCAATATAGAAAGTGCCAGCAGGATCGTCCTCAGCACCACCGCCGGGGCCGGCATAACCCGTTGCGCTCACTGCAATATCGCTCTGGTACAGCTCCAGCGAACCCGACGCCATCTCGCGCGCGGTCTGATGCGACACCGCGGTGTAGCGGTCGAGCGTCTCCTGCTCAACACCCAGCACGCGATGCTTAATCTCATCGCAGTAGGTCACCGCACCGCCACGCAGCACCGCCGAGGCGCACGGGATATCCGCAATCGTCGAGGCGATCATACCCGCCGTCAGCGACTCAGCCGTCGAAACCGTCACACCCCGAGCGCTCGCGCGCTCGACGATATCGCGCGCCAGCTCCTCGTTATGTGCGGAAATCTGCTCAAAAGAGTCCGTCATACCCACCAGGGCCTAGACCGAAAAGACGATCTTGCGGCAGTTCCAGAAGTACTGGGCGCCCGAGATAACGGTCAAGACAACGGCAACGGCGTACAGGAAGCGCGACACCGAGTAGATGCCGAGCGTCAGCGCCACCGGGCCAAGGTGCAAGCCGGCCATAGCAAAAACGCACAGGTAACCGCAGATGGAGACCATCGTGGTCGCCGTCTTGTACTTGCCGAGCTTATCGGCCGCAACGACCACACCGGCCGCACTCGCGACCATGCGAAGGGCGCTCACCAGAAGCTCACGGAACAGGATAATGAACACGGACCACACGGTCACCGCGCCAAAATCCAAGAACAGCAGCAGGGCCGAAAACACGAGCAGCTTATCGGCGATGGGGTCCAAGAATTTACCGAAGTCGGTGATCTCGTTGCGCGAACGCGCCAGATAACCGTCGACCTTATCGGTGCACGACAGGATCACATACAGAATGAAGGCAGCGGCGGCGAGCGGGCCGTCGAAGGCGCTCCAATCCGTACCGGCAACACTCGTGTGAGAAAGCGCCGACACGATCATGAACACCGGGATAAAGACGATGCGAACGCACGTCACGATGTTGGCGGGCGTCCAAACACTCGTCAGTTCCTTATTGCTCTCGTTTGCCACGATGCTCTCCTACTCCACAACATGGCCGATAAGCTCATAGCAGAAGCTATCGGTAAACTCGACAGTCAGAATATCGCCCACAGATGCCTCGCTGGCATCCAGATGCACCGCGCCATCGGAATCGGGCGCCTGGAACCAGGCATGGCCGATCAGCTCGGCGCCGTCCTCGGTTTCTTCGATACCGTCGACGATCACCTGGGCGCGCTCGCCCACATGTGCGGCGGTGGCGGCAAAACCGAGCGACTCGGCCAGGTCCATGGCAACCTGGGCGCGCTCGAGCTTGACCTCTTCGTCGACCTGACCCTCCATCTTAGCGGCCAGGCTGCCCTCCTCCTGCGAGTAGGCAAAGACGCTCGTGTAGTCAAAGCCGACGGTGTCCATAAAGTCGATAAGATCACGAAACTCGTCGTCGGTCTCGGTCGGGAAGCCGACCATGGCCGTGGAGCGAATCACGATACCGGGGATGCGCTCGCGAAGGTCGCGGAACAGATCCTCGAGCTCCTGGCGCGAACCGGAGCGACGCATGGCCTTGAGGATGCGCGCGTCGCAGTGCTGCACGGGGATATCGATATAGGGCAGCACCTCGGGCGTATCGCGTATCGTCTCGATGAGTTCGTCAGTCATGCCCTCGGGCTGCAGGTAGAGCACGCGGACCCAGACGTTGTGCGGGCGCACGGCCTCGGCGACGGCACGCAGCAGCTGCGCCAGATTGCGCGGCGAGCCCTCGGCGACGTCCTCGTCGGCAAAGTCGATGCCCCAAATACCCGTGTCCTGGCCGATCAGCACGATCTCGCGCACACCGCCGGCAACCAGGTCG
>CABRZN010000115.1 GCA_902475445.1 uncultured Collinsella sp. | reverse complement strand
CGGCAAGTCGTTCATGCGCGCCCGCACCACCGAGATTCTGGAGCCAAGCCCCGATCGCATTCAGCCTCCCTGCCCCTTCGTGGGCATTTGCGGCGGCTGCTCGTGGGGCAATCTCTCACGCACGGCACAGCTCGCCGCCAAGGAGCAAAACCTACACTCCACGCTCGAGCGCATCGGCAAGTTCGCTCCTGAGCAGGTCGATGAGTTGGTACAGCCCATCTGCCACACCAAGGACGACTGGGGCTACCGCAATAAAATCGAGCTCGAACCGACCGTCGTCAACGGTCGCGTGCGCCTTGGCATGCACGGTGTCGACCCCAGCAAAATCGTGACCGTCGATATGTGTCCGCTGTTCGATAAGCGCTTCCCGAAGGCACTCAAATCGGTCGTCGGCGCACTCAACTATCTAAGCGGCAGCCATGACTTGGGGCTCGAACGCGTGGGCATTCGCGCATCGCGCCGCACCAAGGCACTCGAGGTCGCACTCTGGACGCCCACAGGTTCTTTTCCGCGCTCGCAGGTCTCCCGCGTGCTGGCGGACGCCGCTCATCCCACGAGCATCGTGCGCGTGATGAGCAAGGGCGAAAAGAAGGCCCGCCGTGTCTCCAAGGTCGAAATGCTCGCCGGCGAGGGTTCCTGGACCGAGAACATCGCCGACGGCCAAATGCGTCTTTCGGCCCCGTCGTTCTTCCAGGTCAACACCAAGGGTGCCGAGATTTTGATCGAGCTTGTCATGGAAGCGCTCGACCCGCAGGAAGACGAGCTTGCCGTGGACCTGTACTGCGGTGCCGGTACCTTTACCCTGCCGCTCGCCCGCCGCTGCGACTTTGTCGCCGCCGTCGAGGCCTACGGCCCGGCCGTGCGCGACCTGCGCCGCAACCTCGAGATCAACAAGCTCGATAACGTCGACGTCATCGGCGGCGACGCGGTGCGCGAGTTCCCCGATCAGGACGCCGACGTCTTGGTGGTCGACCCGCCGCGTGCGGGCCTCGCCCCCGAAGCCATCGACCTTATCGCCAGCACGAGCGCTCGCGATGTCGCCTACGTGAGCTGCGATCCGGCCACCCTGGCGCGCGACCTCAAGCGCTTTGTCGAGGAAGGCACCTTCTCCCCCGTAAAGATCACGCCAGTCGACCTGTTCCCACAAACCTTCCACTGCGAGACCGTCGTCCACCTTAGGCGCAACTAGCCGCTTAATCATTGCTCAGAAAATCATTGGGAAATCGAGCGTGGCAAGCGGAGGTCTTCGGGGTATAAGACGGCTAATTGTATGCCGCCTATGAAAGGAACCCTCATGCCCAGCGTTGCCGTTCTCGCCGCCGATGGCTTTGAAACTATTGAATGCTTGACCATGGTCGATGTCATGCGTCGCGGCGGCGTGCGTGCCACGCTCGTCTCGATCATGCCCACGCGCGAGGTCGTAAGCTCGCTGCAGATCCCCGTGACCTGCGATGCGCTCTTTGATGAGATCAACTTTGACGAGTACGACTGCGTCGTGCTGCCCGGCGGCCTGCCCGGTGCCACCAACCTGCGCGCAGATCAGCGCGTCTGCGACGTGGTCTGCGAGTTCGCCGCAACCAAGCACGTCGCCGCCATCTGCGCCGCCCCGTTTATCCTGGGCGAGCTCGACCTGCTCGAGGGGCGCCATGCCACGTGCTTCCCTGGCTTTGAGAAAAGCTTCCCCGAAGGCGCCTATACCGGCGAGAAGGTCACGCAAGACGGCAACATCATCACTGCCAGCGGCATGGCACAGTCCCTCCCCTTTGCATTGGAGCTGCTGCGCACGCTCGCCGGCGACAAGGCCGTCGAGAAGGTCGCCGAGGGCATCCAACTATGATTTTGGCTTCGCAATCGCCGCGCCGCATAGAGCTGATGCGCGAGGCAGGCTACAACATTCGCGTGATTCCCGCGGATATCGACGAAACGCCCTTTGATGGCGAGGCCCCGCTCACGCTTGTCGAGCGCTTGGCACGCGCCAAGGCGGCTGCCGTTGCTGCCGAGTATGCCGAGCCCAATGAGCTGACGGTCGCGGCCGACACCATCGTCACCTTTGACGGCAAGATTCTGGGCAAGCCGGCAACCGAGGACGAGGCGCGCACTGTGCTCCGTGAGCTTTCGGGCCGCACGCACCAGGTCGCAACCGGCGTCTGCATCGTTAAGGCAGGCGATACGGCCGCCCCGCATGCCGCCGAGAGCCTGTCCTTTGTCGATGTGACCGACGTGACGTTCTACGAGCTCACCGACGAGCAGATCGAGCACTACGTCGCCTCGGGTGAGCCCATGGACAAGGCCGGCGCCTACGGCATTCAGGGCACAGGAGGACGCATGCTCGTGCACGATATTTCGGGCGACTTCTATAACGTGGTGGGCCTACCCATCGCCCGCGTCGCGCGCGCGATTCAAAAACTCTCGTAATTGCATCTGGCGCTGGGTATCCCCCGGCGCCTACAATTTTGGCGTACCGTACGGATCCCGACCGGGCACAAGGCGCGGCGGAAAACCGATAGGAGTTAAACATGGATACACTGCTCGAGGCCATTGACGTCTGCGATGTCGATGGCTTTTGCTATGGCAACTATACGGACGAGGAGGCCGGCACCGGTTGCACCGTAATCGTGGCACCCGAGGGCGCCACCGGCGGCGTTGACGTTCGCGGCGGTGCTCCAGCATCGCGCGAAACCGACCTGCTGCGACCCGAGAACACCGTCGACAAGGTCCACGCCGTCTGCCTTTCGGGCGGATCGGCCTTTGGCCTCGAGGCTGCAAGCGGCGTCGCTCGCGAGCTTGAGAGCCGCGGCATCGGCCTTCCCGTCGGCCCCACGCAGGTGCCTATCGTGTGCTCCAGCTGTATCTTCGACCTCGCCTTTGGTAACCCCACCGTGCGCCCCGACATTGAGGCCGGCATCGCCGCCGTGCGCGAAGCACTCGACCACACCCCCACCAAGCTCGAACAGGGCAACGTAGGCGCCGGCACGGGCGCTACCGTGGGTAAGCTCATGGGGCCTGCCACCTGCATGAAGGCCGGCCTTGGAGCTGCCGCCGTGGCACTCGGCCCCATCAAGGTGGGCGCCGTGGTCTCGGTCAACGCCTGCGGCAACGTTGTCGACCCCTTCACCGGCGAGTGGGTCGCCGGCACGCGCGCCGCAGCCGATAGCGACCAGATCGTCGACATGGAACTCGCAGCCTTTGCCGCCGCCGGATCCATGCAGATGCCGCTCGACCGCACCAACACCACCATCAGCTGCATCGTCACCAACGTGGAACTCACTAAGGCACAAGCCACCAAGGTCTCCCAGATGGCCGCAGACGCCTACGCACACGCCATCCGCCCCACACACACCACCAACGACGGCGACACCATCTACACCCTCGCCAGCGGCAAACTGGGCGCCCAGGCAAGCGCCGCCGTTCCCCTAGACCTGCTGGGCATGCTCGCCGTAAGGGCTTTGCAAACCGCCATCGTAAACGGAGCCAAAACCGCCAAAACCTCCCACGGCATCCCCGGCGCCGCGAAGTAAACTAACTCGTCCGGTTGCCCGGTGGGTCTTGGTTATGTTTGCTGCTCTACAGTCCTTGCTCGCACGAAGAGCACATTAAGTGCTCTTCGGCTCGTGCGGAACTCGCGACAAACATGACCAAGACCCACCGGGCAACCTACCAACCAAGTCTTTTCAGCCCAGGCCCATGTGTACCGCGCGTCCAAGATCTTCAAATTCAGCTTGCTGACATAAAGCAAGACATAACAGAGGACCCCTGGTCCTTAACTTGATACGAGTTCCGCACGCAAAGGAGGCGCCAGTGGCGCCTCCGTCTTGCGCAGGACTGTTCGAAGTAGCAAGTTAAGGACCAGGGGTCCCCGTTACCCGAGCGTTTCTGCCCTAGTTGAATTTGAAGATCTTTGAGGCAAGACGGTATAGGCCAAGTGTGGTTTTGTCTCCGGCGCGACCGCGGAGGTTGGTGAAGAAGCCGACCACGCCGTAGCGAGCACGACGATACATGCGCTCATCGTAGGCCTTCAGGTCCGCCCACAGCGTCTTCAGGCGCTCGTCGGCGCAATCCTCGTCGGAAAGCTTGGTGAGCACCGAGCAGATCGCCATCATCATAGTGAAATAACCCATCATGTACGAACGCAGGCGCGACGACTCAACATCGCTGTACAGGTGGTACGACTCCATCATGATACGCGTAACACGGAACTGCTGGTCCAGACGCTTGACCATCGTTGCCTCGTTGACGCTCTGACCTTCGCGACCGATAAAGTAGCGGTAGAGGTCGATGTCGGCGTAGTACATGGTCTTGCAACGCGGCAGCGGCACGTAGGCGTAGATGTTGTCCACATAGAACGTGTGCGGCGGCATGGGAAGGTTGGACTCGCGCAGCACATCCGTGCGATAGCACAGGCTGTGCATGAGTAGGTTCTGGTCCAGGCGGAAATGACCGATCTGATCCCAAGAAAAGATCTTTTTGCGCGGCAGGGCAAATTTGTAGCCAATAGCGGTATGCGTGCCCTCGTAAACCTTCTCGTACACGTAGTTCGAGATAAACAGGTCAACGCGCTGGTCGCGCTCTTCAAAGCCACGCAGAATCGACAGCATGGTCGAAAGGGCAGCACCGTCAAGCCAGTCGTCCGAATCAACAACCTTGTAGTAGGTGCCCTGCGCCTCGCGCAGACCCGAAAGGACGGCAATACCGTGACCGCCGTTCTCCTGGTGCACCGCGCGGATGATTCCAGGGTAACGGGCCTCCCACTCGTCGGCCTTGGCGGCCGTCTCGTCCTTGGAGCCGTCGTCCACCACGATAATCTCGATATCGGTGGCGTAATTGCTCCCCTCCAAGATAGAGGTGATGCAATGGTCCATGTCCTTGGCGGCGTTATACGAGGGAATACCGAATGTTATGACTTTATGCATGGCAGGCGATAATCTCATCCGAAAGATCGAGGGCGGAATTGGTCACGGCGTCCATATCGTAGTAACGATACTCGGCCAGGCGACCCACCGGGTGGAAGTTCGTCAGGTTCTGGACGCGCTCAAGATAGCGCTCGTAGAGCTCGCGGTTCTCGGGCTCGAGAATGGCGTAGTACGGCGTCTCGCCCGAGCCGGGCGTATAGGCCTTGGAGTATTCCTTCATGATGGTGGTCTTGCCGGGCAGGACCTGACCGGTCATGTTCTTGAACTCGGTAATGCGCGTGTAGTCCTCGCTCGTGGTGTAGTTGACGGTGCCCACGGGTTGGAACTGATCCATATCGAGCGTCTCGAACTTCATGTCGAGCGTGCGATACGGCAGCGCACCCAGATCGAGGTTGAACAGCTCATCGAGCGGGCCAGTGTAGACGATCTCGCCGCCATAGACCTTACCGTCGACCTTGACGGTGGTCTCATCGATCTCAAAGAGGTCGCGAGCGTCAACGTCGCAGAACACGTCGATCAAGTCATGATCGAGCATATGCTCGAACAGAGCGGTGTAGCCGTCTTGCGGCATACCCTGGAAGGGGGCCTGCGGGAAGTAGCGGTCGTCATCGCCCACAAAAACGGGAACGCGACCAGTGATTGAGGGATCGATCTGGTCGGGCGTCTGACCCCACTGCTTCATGGTGTAATGCAAAAAGAC
>CABRZN010000114.1 GCA_902475445.1 uncultured Collinsella sp. | reverse complement strand
CCTGACACTCGCGGAACACGTCCTCGTAAAAGGCCAGGCCGGCCTCGTTGGGCTCGGTCTCGTCGCCATTGGGGAAGATGCGGGTCCAGGCCAAACTCATGCGGAAGGTCTTAAAGCCCATCTCGGCAAAGAGGGCGATGTCCTCCTTGTAGTGGTGGTAGAAATCGATGCCGGTCTGCGCGGGATAGTAATAGCCGTCCTCAAAGTCGAGCATCTTGCGCTGGCCGGAGACCACCGCGAAGCGCTCGGAGCCGTGCGGGGCCACGTCCACGTTGGCCAGGCCGCGGCCGTCCACATCGTAAGCGCCCTCGCACTGGTTGGCAGCCGTCGCGCCGCCCCACAGGAAGTCTTTACGGAAAGCCATGCATCCATCCTTTCATACGCTGCTTGTCGTGGTTTCAGTATCCCCGTAAACGGGGCGCCACCCAACGACAACAACGCAGGTCGACACTTCTTTTCGCACGCGAGCGGTCGGTAGCCGCCCGAGCCTGACACTTTCTGATACCCACGGTCCAAACCACCGCAAAGGGGACAGGCACCTTTGTGGTGGTCTCATCAGTTGCGGTGGTGGGCCGCGCTGGTTTATCTCGATCTGTAACAGATAGACCGTTAAAACCGAGCCCGGTGTTACAGATCGAGATTTTCGGGCAGCCCCTGCAGTTTGTCTCGTTCTGTAACAGATAGAGACGATTTTGCCTGTTAGATGTTACAGAACGAGACAAACGGAAATCGAACCGCGCCTCAATAGGAAAAAAAGGAAAAAATAGGAAAGAAAGGAAAGGAGTCGTACAGGTGTTCTGTATAGGAAAACCACCACAAAGGTGCCTGTCCCCTTTGTGGTGGTTTTGGACGAAGCGCTAGTCCACGGTGATGTCGAGGTTCTTGCCGGTGAGGCCTACGTAGCCGCCTTCGGCTGCCTTGGGGCTATCGGCGTGGCAGAGAACCCACTTGTCGGCCTTCCAGTAGCAGTAGCTGTCACCGGCGGCGGGCATGTCGGCTGCGGTCTCGGGACGCGGGCCGTTGGTGCCGGCGGGAAGCGCAACCATCACCTGGAAGCCGCCGTCGTCGACCATGCAGGGCGTGTAGTGGAGCGTCGTGGCGTAGACCTCGACGAGCGCGCCGGCCGGCGCACGGAAGGCCTTGACCTGCGCGGTATCGAGTTTGCCATCGACGATCTGCTCGCGCTTGGCCAGCAGCAGGATAAAGTCACGGGCGCCCAGGTTGAACTCGCTGGCGCGGTGATACTCCAGGCAGTTGAGCTGCGTGTTGTGGCCATTGCACCAGCCCAGCTGAAACGGACGGCCGCCATACATGAGCAGGCCGAGCATGTCGGCACCCTCGGCCTGCTCCAGCTCGGGCGCGGATGCGACGTACTTGCTGCCGTCGGGAATGGGCGTGGCTGCAAGCGCCTCGGCAAGCGGGGCGGTCAGGCTGGAGGGCACGTCGTCCCACACGCGGCCGTAGGGTTTGAACTCGGGATCGTTGACAGAGTAGATATGCATGTTCACTCCTGTTCGTTTATGTGATGTTACGAACATTCTAGAACATTATTCGGCCACAGAGGCAATCAATACCGCAAGCAATGTGCAGCGGAATTGCCCGCTCGAAGAGGCGATATGCATTTCCTTCTTAGCCGAGGTATTCTCTAAGAAACTCAACGGCGCCCGAGCACCAGTAGTCGGTTTCGGGTGCATGGGGCCTCATCAATGCATGCCCTCCTTCTGGATACATAACCTCCTCATGGTGTACCCCGACCGCATCCAGAGCAGCTACCATCTTTCCGAGATTGCTGGGCGATACGACATCATCGTCAGCGCATTGCCAAAGATATGTCGGCGGATACTGCTCCCACACATGCTGATTAATACAGAACTCATCAATCGCATCGTGTCCGGCCCCGCCGCATACCGAATCAAGGAATCTCTGGTCTGATGCGTCTTCGGGTTCATGAAGGTCAATTGGCGCGTAGCATAGAACCAAAGCTTTAGGCGGCTCGCACCCGTAAGCCGCAAACCCTTTGTTATCCGTCCCCCACTCGGCGGTCAAATGCGCGCCGGCGGAAAACCCGATAACCGCATAGCGTTTAGCCACATCGAATCTCGTCGAATTCTCAAGAACGAAACGGACCGCGCGATTAAGATCATCGATCGGACGCGGCATCAGCGGCTCAACCCTCACTCTGTATGACAACACGAACACGTTATAGCCTGCATCGTTGAGCTCGGGAGCAACGGGGAACCCTTCCATTTGATGACAAACGCTCTGATAGCCCCCGCCCGAAATCGCGATGACAAATGGCGCCCCCGGTCGCCCGGGAAAGAAAAACAGCTTTGTATTTCGCCGAGTCGGATCGCGAATACAGTCGGCTTCGTCCCAAATATCGTAGGCAACCTGCTTTCCGTCATCCACGAGTTCAACGATCCGATTCAATCCGCGCAGAACGCGAGCAACTTCATACGGATTGGTGTCGGAATTCAAATGGGCCGAGATGGGTTTATTCCACATGCGTTCCCAAGTTGAAGGACGGCAAAGCATGAGGTGCTCGCCGAACCCGGCGAACTCGGGGAGAAGCGCGATTTCTCCAAACGTCATGTCAGCAGTAATGGTCATAGCTAGTCACTCCAAAAAACGAAGTGGGCTCGCGCCGATCAATCGCAAGCCCACCATATGTAATCTGCCGCGGGGTTTTCAGCAGCTTACATTCCGGATAATTGCCTATTCCGCCGACGTATCCGTATCGGGGCGATACATGAAGTAGACGAGGACGAAGGTAAGGATAAAACCAACGACGTTGCAGAGGATTGCGCCGATGAGGCTGTTCATATCGCCAGAAGGATTCATATAGCCGGGGAAGCTAAAAATGCCACTCGATGTCATAACGAATGTGCGGGTATTGAAAATAGCCGGGATAACAGCACTGATTGCTCCGGAAATCATGGAAGCGATAACGATCTTCTTGTGCTCCAAGATGATGCCGTACAGGGCCGGTTCCGTGATTCCGCACAAGCTCGTAATGGCACAGCTGAATCCAAGGCTCTTCTCGCTCGGATCCTTCGAGCGAAGGGCAAACGCCAGGCAAGCGCCGACGACACCCATGCTGCAGCAGACAAGTCCAAGGATAGGATCGGAGCCGACGGTCATGATATTGTTGATCGAAATCACGATAAGGGCCCAATGGAGTCCCAGAGGGATCATAACGAGGCCGAATATCGGTCCGAGGATAACACCGCAAAGGATGGGGCTGAACTGATAGACCGCCAGCACCGCAGTTGCAAGCAAAGAGCTTGCCTGTTGGATAACAGGGCCGACCACAAGAAGCGAGATGGGCGCAGCAATAGCAACCGTCAGGAACGGAACGAGCGCAAATGCCACGGCATCGGGAAGAGCCGCACGCAGCCCCTTATAAAGGACGGATGCAAACCAAGCAGCCACGATAGCGGGAAACACCGTAGAGGCATAGCTCACCATCGTGAACTTCATGCCGAACAGATCCAGCGCATCGCCTGCTCCGGCCGCAGCAACGAACGTCGGGTAAATCAAGATTGCACCGAGAACCGCACCGATATATCGATCGATTCCAAAGAACTGAGCCGCAGACGATCCGACAAGAACGGGCAGGAAATACATGCAGGCATTTCCCATGCCGTACAGTAGGGTATAAATTCCGCTCTCGGCGGAAACTACACCCGCCGTCGTTAAAATGCTTAGGACGGCATTTATCATTCCACATGCGATCAAGGCAGGAAGAACAGGCATCATGATGCCGCTGACGAGCTTCATCAACTTTCCCAGGAAGCCCTTGGTCTCCCCTTCATCGGCCTCAGATTCCCCGGTGTCAATCCCGGTTTCCTTTGCAACGACTTCGTAGACCTTATCGACTTTGGGCCCCACGATCACTTGATATTGCCCTGCTGAATGGCGAATGTCGATTACGCCATCGATTGCCTTGACTTTCACATCGTCTACGATGCTCTCGTCCTTAAGATTGAACCTTAAACGAGTCATGCAGTGAGCTACAAATGTAACGTTTTCTGCACCGCCCACCATCTCGAGAATCTCGACAGCGAGCTTGGTTGTATCTGCCATAAATACCATTTCTCCCATGTTGAGTTTTATATGTAACCACCGGCAAAGCGCGCGCCTTCGCCGACCAATTACCTAACTTTCGATGCAATTCGATTGACATGCATCATGAGATAGAGTCTTTCTTCGTCTACAAGCTCCTGACCCGTCAATCGGCTGAGAACAGAAGCGATATCGTCGGCACACATCGATGCCACCGGATATTCATCTTTGAGCGAAAGGTACATCTTGCGGTTGTCGCTCACGATGCTTTCGCCAGAGTTCAACCTATTGAATAGGTACTGGAGATGGGTCGCGAATCTCGCGTAATCGAAACCTTCCCGATCAACCTGGATATCAAGCCGCTTTTCAACGGCCACGGTAGATTCTTCGAGAACGCGATCGTAGATATCCGTACTAAGCTCTTCAGTCAGTTCGCATGAATCCGAATCGGCCATGTTGTTGATAAACGCCATGGCAATTCCAGCTGCTTCATGGGCGGGAAGTCTAACGTTAAGGCGTTTTCTGATTATCCGAAGCGCATACTCGCCAATTTTGAATTCGACAGGATATTGTTGGCGCACATCAAACGACAAGGGCATATGGACAACAATGTTTTGCTCTTTGCGCTTAATTGCATACGCGATATGGTCCGCAAGGATAAACGGCAAATTGGGGCTCACTTCATAGCGAAGCAGGCCTGTCGACATATCGATAACATCCGAGGTAAGTTCGAGAAGTTCATCTGAAACTTCGTCAACAAGAGCGACGTAGCGGGAACTAACGTTATAGAACGTTCGCTGAATCTCCGAGAGCGGTACTTCGTCGCCGACATTCTTAAATCCCAGGCCACGCCCAAACGCAACCAGCTGTCTGCCATTTCCATCGACACAGAGGACAGCGCTGGTATTAATCCGTTTAACGATTTCCATGTCCCCCCCCCAAACAAAACAAGGCTCCCGAAGCAGAATCCGACAATCAATGTCGACAGATGCTGCTTCAGGAGCCTTGCCTGAATATCACTCTGAGAGCTAGTTTAGGCGAAACACCATTACTGACCTCGTATAAACACTTCTAAACAGTTAAACGGTCGATATCTCCGTGTGAACGGTTCAGAAACTGGAAACGACCCTTACGCCTGCTGATAGTGCAGGTGCTTCTCGTCGATATCGGCCAGGTCTCGGTCGAGGTAGCGGCGCGCAAGCCAGTTTGCCATGGGAAGGTTCTGATCCAGGTAGTTGCCGCACTCCTCGGGAGCGGCTCCGGGAACATCGCCCTCAAAGCCGGCGACGAACTCAAACAGCTCGCGGACGAGCGGCAAAATCTCCTCGCTCGTCACCTCGCCAAACACGACCAAGTAAAAGCCCGTACGGCAGCCCATGGGGCCAAAGTAGACGATACGGCTCGACCACTCGACATGATTGCGCAGAAACGTCGCGCCCAGGTGCTCGATGGTGTGGCACTCGGCCGTGTTCATGACCGGCTCCTTGTTGGGCGTGGTCAGGCGCAGGTCAAAGGTGGTGACGGCGGCGCCGGTCGCCGGATCGCGGTCGATGCGGCTCACGTACACGCCGGGCTCAAGCAGCAGATGATCGACAGAAAAGCTCGCAATGCGCTCCATGGCAGATCCTCTCGGTAGTCAATTTGGGACGGGCTCTTTTAGCTGGTTGGAATGGTCGCACCAATCATACCAGTCAAAAAAGCCCCATTACAGTTTGAGTCGTCCGAAAGGG
This sequence comes from uncultured Collinsella sp., assembly GCA_902475445.1. Taxonomy (GTDB): domain Bacteria; phylum Actinomycetota; class Coriobacteriia; order Coriobacteriales; family Coriobacteriaceae; genus Collinsella. The sequence goes on along the minus strand of CABRZN010000114.1, from coordinate 26 downwards.
CGGCTCTTTTCCGTTGCATGGCTATA
>CABRZN010000113.1 GCA_902475445.1 uncultured Collinsella sp. | reverse complement strand
CACCTGGCCGCCCAAATCGGGTCTAGATGTTACAGATCGAGATTTTGTTTGAGATGTTGGGAATTGGGCTGAGAGAACAGTCCCGGAATAACAAAAAAGCTCGCCGGCTAGGCCGACGAGCTGCAAGTTCTTGGTCGCGGGGGCAGGATTTGAACCTACGACCTCCGGGTTATGAGCCCGTAGTTTCCAAACTATTTGACACTCTTTGATACCGCTTGACACCGTTATATAAGCAGGTAGATATACATTTCTTCCAAAAACCCCAAATAACGGTTCTGTTCAATTTCGACCAAAATTCGACCACTGAAAACTTGACTTCCGCCACTGCGTGGCATACGCTCGGAGCAGCGCACCCGAAGCGCCCGCTTCACGGGTCGCACGGGCGTGCTGCTCCGAGCGTATGCCACGCAGCAATGGAGTCCATTCGTATTCATTTGACCAAAGGATCGGCGCATGAGCAGGCCTCTTGTCGTTGGTAAGGGAAGCGCCCTTAAAAGCAAGACGCAGAAAAACGTCTACTATATCAGGCACAACATGGGCAAAGACCCCGTTACCGGCAAATATAGGTACTCACCTCGCCGAAAGGTCTATGCGAAGAACAAGTCGGAATTGAGAGCCGAGCTCGAAGCATATAAGGCTGAGCTCAATAGCGGACTCACCATCAAAGACCCCGATAAGACCGTTTATCAGTACACCAAAGAGTTCCACGACGATCGCGTGGCCAGCGAAGCCTTCAGCGCGCTTGCTCTTGACCGTGAGGAACTTGAAATCAGGGAAATACAGGAGCTTTTCGGCAATTATCCCGTAAAAGACCTGAGGCCCCACATAATAAACGCCGGCTATGCTGAAGCCCGCAAAAGTGGAAGATTCTCCGAATCTGAGCTGCATAAAATCAGTGTAAAACTGAATCAGATTATGAAGGCCGCCCTGCTTGACGACTTGATTGTCAAGAACCCCTGCGCCGGCACCGTCATCCCGCGGCCCAAAGGAAAAGAGAGGCAGGCTCTTTCCCTCGATGAAGCCCGGAGGCTTCTCTCCCTCCTCCTTTCACAGGAGATGGACTCCCACAGAATAGGCACTCTCTTGTTGCTCGATACCGGCATGCGCCGCGGAGAGATGCTCGGACTCAGATGGGGCGACGTCCATTTTGACGACGGCTATGTCCGCATCGACGGACAGTATGCCGCTGACAAGCTGGTCAGAGACCCAAAGAGCTCAACGGGAAAAAGGTCCGTCTCCTTGAGCCCACTTGCACTCGAGAGGCTCGCCGCCTGGCGCGAGCTTCAGCGCACGCTTCTCGCCGAAGTCGACCTCGAACAGGCTTCCGGCACCCCGATTGTGCACACATTAGTCGATCCCCAAAGAAACACGAGGGCAAAAACTAAAGATGACAAAAAAGGAAAGAGGGGACCAGTCGCCATCGCGCACATGGACCCAAACTGCTTTTCACGATGGTTCCGCGAATGGTGCTCGGACTATGGCTTTGGGCAGTTCAGAGAAATCACGCACTACATTGAGCGAGACGGAAAGATGTACGCTCGAGGTACAAAGTACTCCGGCCTGACCCCACACATGCTCAGGCACACGCAGGCAACGTTGCTGATCGGAGAGAACGTCGACATCAAAACCGTCAGCAGCCGCCTCGGGCACAGCACCGTCAAGCTCACGCTAGACACCTATGCACACGCAATTGCCGCCAAGGACCAGGCCGCCGCAAACACCATCGGAAACTTGCTTTCGAATTAAATCAGCCCTTCGCTTTCGATGCGCTTCGCCTCGCGTTCGCCCTCTTCCTGCTGTTCCTGGCGTTCTTCGCTCTCGTGCATTCCTCTGAACAGCATCGCGATTTGCCGTTTGCGCTGTCGGCGAACGGCCGGCCACAGTGCTCGCATATTTTGACGACATCAACCGAATAACTCTTTGCAAGCGCAACCCAAAGGCGTGTAGCAGCATCGGGCACGCAAAAGTCGAAAGAAGAGCCGCGACCATAATCGATGACGCCATTAGCCATCTGCGTCGGAGTCTGCCGCTTGGGCTCGAGAATTCTTCTCCACCTATAACCTGCATAGCGCGAGAACCACTCCGTCATGTCCTGCACCAGAAGCGAGGCCAGGGATTCCTCAGTCTTGAGAACGCGCTCGGAAGAATCGTCAAGCCCCCTGAGAGTATTACCAGGCATCCTTGCAACAAAAGACGGGCCAGGAAAGTCAGTTTCCCCAACCGTCTCCATAAAGGACAATGTATCGTTCTTGCACCACCTGACATACGAACGCTCGACCATGGCAGTTCCGGGCTCAATCCTTTCATTGATCACCACCCACTCGCCACCGCGCTTAAGTCCGCCCACGAAACCATCCCTAAACTCATGATCGCTAGGGATTTGCAGGTTGGCGAGAACCACGTACGCGGTTTTATTTGCCTCAATGTTGCCAAAGCAATACACGCGCCAATAGGGGTCCAAAACCCCCAGCGAAGACGGCGAGCCCATCTCGACCGACGAAGCCAGAGAGGAGATCTTCATTGCCCCGACGACCGAAAGCCAGGCGTCAAGCGGTTCGTCGATTTCATAGGGGTCGACTCTCCCCACAAAACCAAACAAAGGACCGGTTACGCGTGCCGCGGCAGCGAATCTCTCCCGAGGGTCAATGCCGGAAGCCTTGTCACCGGGATGCGGCGCCTCGTCGACGCGGCAAACCGGTGCCGGCACTTCTGACAGGGCGAGCAGCATTGCGTCAGCGCTTTCGTAATCTTCCAGATTACAAGACGGCAGAGCGCCTTCCGGAAGACTGTCAAGGACCACGGAACGAATCAGGCCGAAAGCAAGGTCTTTATCCGCCCCCGGCGCGTCCGTTTCCACGCTCGACGGTCGGTTCGGCATACCGATTGATTCTTCGCGATAGGTGAAGCTCATGTGGTCGCCAGCACTCTCGCCCGCAACGTCCGGAACGAGACGACCGTTCTCGTGAAATTCAAGCCCGTCCTTCGTCTTGTAACCGACCTGAACCTGACCGGTCGCGGGATCAAGCGGCATAATCGGCCAATCTCGCCATTCATCTTCAGGCGACAAAGACGACTCTCCCTCCTCCACAACGTCGATAGTCCTTGAGTCCGATTCGTCACTCTTGACGTCGGTCAGCAGCGATTCAATCTTCTTTTTAAAATTATTGATAAGCATCATCGCAGGTAAACCCCCGTAATAGGTGATGTAATACCCCGGTTTATGCCCACCGGCGGCATTGTGTAGTCACGGAGAAGTTCCCGTCCCGTACCACACATACCGAAGGAGGCATTCACATGGACGACAACGAAACGCCCGACATCCAGAACGGCCCGATTCTCACCCGTGATGAGGTCGCCGACAAGCTGCGTCTCACCCCCGACACCGCCGGCCAGCTCATCGCTCGCACCGGCATGGGCATCTACCTTTGCCGTCGCACATATATTTATGAGCGCGATCTCAACGCCTTTCTCAGCGCCCTGCGCGGCAAGGGCGGTGAGTAGCGTGATTGACTACGAGGGTCTGCCCGCGACCAAAAACTATTACGACACCCTCGGCACCGTCATTACACCCAAGGCCTGGCAGGCGCTGCGCGGCCCCCGTCGCAACGCCCATCGCATCCCCCCGAACACCCCCGAGCTCATTGCCGAGCGCGCCGCCGTCATCTTTGCCGCCAAGACCGCAACCGCAAAAGAAGAAGAGTCTGCGCGCCTCTCTGACGGTGCGTGGGTTTGGGTCGCCCGCGACGACGACAACACGGCGGCGGCGGAAGCCGTTGCCTTCTCGATGTCATCTTGCGAGCGCGCTACCTTCGCAAGCGCGTCGGAGCTCGCCAAGGTCTGGAACAGCGGCGAGCTCTTCGGCCCAAACGCAAAATCGCACGCTGTCGACCCCTATCGCGATTCTCCCGTCCTCATCGTCGCGGACGTCGGGGCCAGCCGCATGCGCGAGGAGACCGACGCGCTCCTCGAGCTGCTCGGCGACCGTCGACGCCACAAGCGCGCAACCGTGTTCGCGTCAACGTTCACTGGAAAAAGTATCGGCCGAGCGCTTGAGGCATCCGGGGGTAACCCTGAGCGCGTTCACGAGCTGATCGAGCTGATTAGCGCCGGAGTGCGCGAGGGGAGGCAGTCGTGACCAGCACGAGAGCGAGAGCTCCGCCCTATAGCGGCATTCGCCATTGGCGACTTTTCTATACGTCTCAACACTTAGGAGGTACTTATGCGACATCAGACTGTCGTAGTCCAGACGGACAGCGGTCCGGCCCTCGTCTTCGACATCGCTAAGAAGCGCTATGTCTACCATGGCGGCCAGGACACCCCCGTCCTCAACCTCGAGCACACCGAAAACGCCCAGAGCGCCTGGATCCTGCAGTTCAAGCACGCGATTGCGAACGTTCCCCGCGCCCTCATGGCGTTTAGCCCCACCGACGAGGCCCCCGACGCGGTGGATTGTCTCGCTGCCATCGACGAGTGCTATGGCATCCCCGACCACGAGCTCGTCAAGATCGCAGCTCGCGCCTATGTCGTCAACGGCACTGGCGCGACGCACGACGCGTTCGTCAAACGCTTCGCAGCTCGACTCGAGAACATTACTCAGGAACTCGGTGTCTTCGGCGCAGTCCCCATTGAACTCGCCGATCGCGCCCCTTGGCCTATCTTCACCGTCGAAGACATCGACGACTAGCTCATCGTACGCCGCCGCCCGAGCGGGCAGCGGCCATCTCACATCGAAAGGAAAACCATGCCCAAGAAAAGTGTCGATAAGAACCACAAGCCCCTCACCCTCAACGGCCACTCCTTCCGCATCCCCTCGGACGCCGAATGCCTGCTCGACGGCTGGAGCACCTTCGGCGTCCAGCCCATCGTTATCGAGCCCGCAGAGAAGATCGAGGGCATCCCCGGCGCCTTCGTCATCGCGTCCCACTCCTCCGTCCCCAATATCCCTTACGTCGCGCCCGCCATCGTCGCGGAAATCGCCAGGCGCTGGCCCGGCATCGACCCCCGCGAGCTCGCCAGGGTCATCGTCGGGGTCGCCCGCAGCGGCGATCGCTCTTACACCCCGGACAGCGTCCTCCGCGGTATCGACTGCATCCTGGACCTCGATACGTTGGGAGTCGTGAACAAGCTTGTCGCCTATCCTCCCCTCCCGGCAGACCAGGCGCCCGAGGGCTATCCCAACGTCCTTCTCGAAGACGAGTAGGCCTCAAGCGGGGCGGATCGACAACGGTCGGTCCGCCCCTGCTTTCGGGCCGACGATCACCGCGCATCGAAGAGAGGATCGAATGACAGCAGCAACAAAGAACGTCAGCGTGAAGCTCGACTCAAAGCTCTACACCGCCCTCAAGACGCGGGCAGAGCTCAACGGTTCCAACGTCAGCGACGAGATCCGCTCGCTCCTGCGCTCGGCGCTCGCCACGGAGGGGCTCGACCTCTACGGCAACGAGGTCGCAGATTTCATCCGCGGCGTCGTCGACGCGCGGATGGACTTCGCCGCACTCGACATCGAGCGCAAGCTCGACGCCGCCGAGGACCGCATCGCCGCGGTCCTCTCGCGGCCCATGACCGCCGCCATCATGGCCGGCCTCATGTCGGCCGACGTCCTCAAGGCCTCCTACGCCTCGCTCGACGAGGTCCCCGTCGCGGACATCTGGAAGAACTACCTCGCGCAGGCCGGCGAGCTCAGCCGCGCCGGGCTCGGCCGAATCGACGAGGTGAAGCTCCACGCGCGCGAGCGCGCCGATGGCTAGCCCGCCCGTCATCGTCAACCACTCCGTCGTCCGCGCGGGGGCGTCCGCGAGGGCGTCCGCCGCGGGACTGGCGGCATA
>CABRZN010000112.1 GCA_902475445.1 uncultured Collinsella sp. | reverse complement strand
ATCATGGGTACTCCTATCGAGAAAAAGAAAAACGGGCGGGGTCGACGCCATGCGCCAAACACCCGCCCGAACATCAACTATTCGGTATGGTACCCACGTTGCATCAAGCGCTTGCAAGGCATCGGTCAGCGGTCGCGCAGCCGGCGTCAGCGAATGTGACGAGCGGCTGCCGCTCAACCTTTGCCGTTGCCCACGCTCTGCAAGCGTGCCTGTCGCCCTTAGTAATCCACCGCAGCAGGACTGTTCATCCAGTCGCTCACGAATGCACCGTAACGGCCCTCGATAATGGCCTGGCGGGCACGCTGCATAAGGTTGAGCAGGTAGTAGATGTTGTGCATCGACAGCAGAATGCCGCCGAGCATCTCCTTCTGCGTGACCATGTGGCGGATGAGCGCGCGGCTGTAGCCGCCCGTGCACACCGGGCAGGTGCAGGTGGGATCGATGGGGCCGTCGTCGTGCGCAAAACGCGCGTTGCGGAAGTTGAGGCGACCCTCGCTGGAGAACGCCGTGCCCATGCGGCCGGTGCGCGTCGGCAGCACGCAGTCGAACATGTCGATGCCCACGCCCACACCGCGCACGAGGGTGGTGGGGTTGCCGACGCCCATCAGGTAGCGTGGCTTGTGCTTGGGCATGTACTCGCTTACGAGCGGTGCCAGGGTCTCGAACATGGTCTCGTGGTCCTCGCCCACCGAGTAGCCGCCGATGCCGTAACCGGGGAAGTCGCCGCACTCCTCCAAATGGCGCAGCGAGCGCAGGCGCAGATCTAGGTGCATGCCGCCCTGAACAATGCCAAAGAGCGCCTGGTCGTCGCGGGTATGCGCCTTATAGCAGCGCTCGGCCCACATACTCGACAGCTCAACGGCGCGCTCAACGTAGGCGCGCGTGGCGGGATAGCCCGGGCACTGGTCCAGCTGCATGCAGATGTCGGAGCCGAGTTTCATGGCGATTTCCATGTTGTCCTCGGGCGTCCAGAACACGTGGCGGCCGTCGTAATCGTTGACAATAAAGCGCACGCCCTCATCGGTGAGCTTGACCGCGTCGTTGTGGCTGAACACCTGGAAACCGCCCGAGTCGGTGAGGATGGGGCCGTGCCAGTTCATAAACTTGTGCAGGCCGCCCAGCTCGGCGATGGTATCCTCGCCGGGACGCATGGACAGGTGATAGGTATTGGCAAGCACGATCTGGGCGCCGAGCTGCTTGACGGTCTCGGTAGGAATACCCTTGACGTTTGCCTTGGTGCCCACGGGCATAAAGATTGGCGTCTCGATGTCGCCGTGCGGGGTGTGCAGCACGCCGGCACGCGCATGCGTCGTCGGGTCCTCGGCGATCAGGTCGAATTTAAAAAGGTTCTGGTCCATAAACTGGAACTCCTTGGTTGCGGTTCATACGCAAACCATTATACGGGCAACCCGCAAGAAGCACCGACTCGACAGAAACTGGTGCGAGGAGGATACGGCAGGGACACGGCAAATGAGCGTGGATTTTTGGACGCTTACCGGATGAGCGTGGATAATCTCCCACTTTTGCCCAAAGCACAGCCCAAAAACGGGAGATTATCCACTTTCATTCTGCGGGCACTCATTTAAGTACGTCCCCGATGAGTGGAGCTATTTACCAGCCACGGCAACGCCGATATTTTGGCAACGTCAGCGAGCGGGTCGCATTTGAGACAAGGTGCCGTGAAATGAAAGGGCGCTGACCTTCTGGTCGCGCCCTTGAAATTGAACGGCAGATTGTCCAAATGCGGCCCGCACAGCGTCGGCCGGTCCGCCGTTCGGTAGAACGGCGGAACCCCTAAGGACGCTGGCCCATGCCACCCTCGAGGGTGACGGTCTCGCCGTTCATATACTTAAAGTCGGGACCGCAGAGCTGAACGACAACGCGGCCGATCTCCTTCTCGACGTCGCCGTAGTGACCCGCCGGCGGCATGTGGACGTTGGCCTTGAACGCCTCGGGATAGGCATCCTGGAAGTTCTCGAGCGCGGCGGTCCAAGCAAGCGGGCAAACGATATTGACGTTGATGCCGTCCTTGCCCCACTCGTTGGCAGCGACGCGGGTCAGACCGCGGATGCCCTCCTTGGCAGCGGCGTAGCTGCACTGGCCATAGTTGCCAAACAGGCCGGCGCCCGAAGCAAAGTTGACCACGGAGCCCTTGGTCTCCTTCAGGTGCGGGTAGGCCTTCTGCATGTACAGGTAGGTGGCATACAGACCGGAGTAAATGGCGAGGTTGAACTGGTCCATGGTGTGATCGGCAATGGTCACGCCCGAGGCGCTGGCCTGAGCATTGTTGACGACGGCGTCGATGCGGCCGAACTCCTCAATAGCCTTGTCGATGACGTTCTGGACGACGGCCTCGTTGTCCTGACCAGCCGAGACATCGGCCTGAACAGGCAGAACCTTGACACCGTACTCGGCCTCGAGAGACTCCTTGGCGGCCTCGAGCTTGGCGACGTTGCGGCCAGTGATGACAAGGTTCGCGCCCTCCTTGGCAAATGCGATATCGATGCCGTAGCCGATGGAGCCAGCGGAGCCGTCCTTAAGCGTGGCCTTGCCGCCGCCGGTAACGATCACGGTCTTACCAGTGAAAAGTCCCATATAAAGTCCTTTCAAATCGCGACGGGCCTGCCCGTCGACTGCGCGCATCCAACTTCACGCGCCAAAAGCTGAAATGCAACTTTAGCGGGTTCAAGTGAAAAATAAAGCCCATGGCAGGCGAACGGCGCAACGTCTTTCGGCGAAGGGAATGTCAAGTACAAACTGGATAAAGTGGCCGAGTTTTTGCTATCGACGCGAGCCATCGAACACGTTTTGAAACTTTGCTGCAGTGCGCGGGATGTCGGCGCGAGACTTTATCATAGGGTGACAAACAACGATGAGGAGCACATGCCTATGACAGACGAGCTGGACCCCCAGACTCAACAGCATATTGATGATTCCGCAGACGTCACTGCAGATGCCGACGCTGTGACCTGCGATGATATTGACCTCGACGACCCCATCTTGGACGAAAGCGCTACGGCGGAAACCCCCGGCGCCGAAGATGCCGGCGAGCAAAACGACGATGCGCCCGCTCAGGACGACGACCCCGTACAGGATGCCGCTTCGCAAGCTGCGGGCCCTATCGAGGTTTCTTCGGAAGAAGAGCTCGACGCCGTCATGGACTCCATGATGGATGCCGTCAAAGCGATGAAAGACGCCGTGGCCGACGCTGACGTTGACGCCGAGGAAGAGGAGGCCGCCGAGGCAGCCTCGACCTTCGTACCCGGCGAGACTCCGGTTGCCGACCAGGGCAGCGCCATGCCCTCGTTTCTGCAGCTCGAGCATCCCACGATTGGCGCTGATGCGGTCGACCCGCACGCAGCAGGCTTTTCTGTGGTCGAGGGCGGCACCGGCAATATCGCCGCGCCGCAGGCTACCGATGCGGACGCTGCCGACACCGCTCGCCCGACCGCCCCGCACTCCCCTGCCGCGAACCGCGATCTGGGGACCGCTGTCTCGAACACCGCGAACGCCGTGGGCACCTTTATCGCCCAGGGCGCCTCGGCCATGCGCGAGATGAACGCCGCGAAAAAGGCACTTGCCGATGCCCGTGCCCACTTGGCCGAACTTGAGCAGCGCATTGCCGATCAGGCCGAGGAACTCGAGACGCGCCAGGATATCGCAGGCCGCTACGACCAGATCGTCGCCGACCAGCGCCAGGCGATTGCCACGGCCCAAAAGACTGCAGCGGCCGCCGAGATTGATCGTGATGCCCACGCCTCCAAAGCGACAGAGCTCAAGGGTCAGCTCGAACAAATGAAGACAGAGGATGACGCGACTGAGCTCCGTCTGAAGGCCGCGCTCGACGCCGTGGAGGCCCGCGAGGCGAGCTCACGCGAGACCGGCAACCGCCTCGTTCGACGTCTTGAGGATTCCAAGCGCATCCGCGACAAGGTGAAGGCAGAGCGAGACGCCGGCATTGCCGCCGCACAACAAACCGTCGACGCCACGCGCGCCCAGCTCGAGACGCTGCGTCATGAGTATGCCGAGCTGCAACGCAATCCCTCGGCAAATCCCGCCAACTATACGGTGCGCACCAGCGAGCTCTCGATGCAGATTTCCGACACGGCAGATGCCCTGCGTAAAGCCGAAGAAGATGTCCCGCGCATCACCGCCGACCTTGAGCACTCGCTTGCCGCAGCCGAGCAGGCCGTCGAGCAGGCTCAAGCCCCTATCGCCGACGCAAAACGCGCGCACCAAGCCGTGACGACCGAAGCCGATGCCGCGCGCGACGAGCTGCAGACGGCGAAGACAGCCGCCGCGACTCGTCAGCGCGAACTGCGCGAGAAGATCACTGCCGAGGACAAGGCACGCCGCGACCAGGAGCAGAGCATCGCCAACGCCCAAGCAGATGCCGCACATGCGCAGTCGATCATCGGACAGGCGACCGAAGTGCACGACCACCCAGAGATCACTGAGTCGCTTGCAGGATCCTTGGCCCGAGACAAAGCCGAACACGCCGAGACCGAGCGAGAAGTCGCCCAGCTCGAGGCCACCGAGGACGCGGTGCGCGAACGTACCCGCGACTCACGCATCAAATTCACCGGCGCCATCGTCTGCATCGTCGCCGCAATCCTGGCGATCATCCTAGTCTGGCTGTTCGCAAGCAAGTAGTCATTGGGGACGTTCTTAAACGACTAGTCAAACAAGAACGTCCCCAACGACTAGCCCAATGACGAGAGTGGATAATCTCCCACTTTGAGCCCCCAAGCAGGCCAAAAACGGGAGATTATCCACTCTCATTCTGCAGGCACTCATTTAAGTACGTCCCCAATGAGTACCTGCCGATGCTTTGGCAAAGTCAGCGAAAACGCCCCTAAGCGAGCAAGGTGACGTGAAAGAGGAGGGCATTGACCTTCTGGTCATGCCCGACGATTGAACGTCAGATTGCCGCTTAGGGGCGTTTGCAGCGTCGACTTGTTACGCGGTTTGTCAAAACCGCGTAACCCTAGAGCTGGCGCAGGCCCTCTTCCAGGCCGGTCTTGCTGTCGGTCTGGGCGTCGCGCATCTTGATGACGCGGGCGGGGACACCGGCCACGACGGCGCCGGCGGGGACGTCCTCGACGCACACGGCACCGGCAGCCACGACGGCGCCCTTGCCCACGCGCACGCCCTCCAGGACCACGGCGTTGGCGCCAATCATGACATCATCCTCGATGATGACGGGCGTGGCGCTCGCGGGCTCAACGACGCCTGCCAGTACGGTGCCGGCGCCGATGTGGCAGTTCTTGCCCACGGTTGCGCGGCCGCCCAGGACGGCGCCCATATCGATCATGGAACCCTCGCCGATAACGGAGCCGATGTTGATGATGGCGCCCATCATGATGACGGCACGGTCGCCAATCTCGACGCGGTCGCGGATGATCGCGCCCGGCTCGATGCGGGCGTTGATGCCCTTAAGGTCGAGCATGGGGACGGCGGAGTTGCGGCAGTCATTCTCGACGTCGTAGTAATCGATGGAATCGGCATTGGCATCGAGGATGGCCTTGAGTTCCTCCCAGTCGCCAAAGACGGTCTTGCCGCGACGACCGCCGTAGACGTGTGCATTGCCCCACTGGACCTTCATGCCGGGCTTTTCGCGCACGTACAGCTTGACAGGCGTCTTTTTGGGCGCGGTGGCGATGTAGTTGATAATCTCCTGTGCATCCATCTCGGCTGCGTTGCTCATTTGTTATCTCTCCTTTGGGTGGATTCGGTTGATACCTGGTTAGGCAAACATGACCTGGTCGAACGTATAGAAGCCGGGTTCGCGGGTGACGAGCTTCTGCGCGGCCGCCAAGGCGCCGTTGACAAAGATCTGACGGCTCGTGGCGCGGTGGGTGAGCGTGACCTCCTCGTCCTGGCCAAAGAAACTCACCTCGTGCACGCCGGCGACGATGCCGACTGCCTCATGGCCGGCCAGATACGGGTCTTCACTGAAATACTCAAAATTGCGGCCGCAGAGCGGAGAACGCTTGATGTT
>CABRZN010000111.1 GCA_902475445.1 uncultured Collinsella sp. | reverse complement strand
CTCCGATGACCTGCGCGACGCCGCTGCCAAGAAGAACCTCAAGACCGCCCCGCAGCTTCGCCGCGCCCTGGCCGAGCAGCTCGAGGGCCATTTTGTGCCTGTTGAGCGCGACCCGTTTTCCGATACGCCGAGCTGCGTGCTGTTTGTCGGCATCAACGGTGCCGGCAAGACCACCACGGTCGGCAAGATCGCGAGCGCCATGGCCGCCCGCGGCAAGAACGTGGTGATCGGTTCGGCCGACACCTTCCGCGCCGCCGCCATCGAGCAGCTCGATGTGTGGGGTCAGCGTGCCGGCGTACCGGTTATCAAGCGTGACCGCGGTTCCGATCCGGCGAGCGTGTGCTATGACGTGCTCGATGAGGCCGATAAGCGCGGTAGCGACCTGGTGCTCATCGATACCGCCGGTCGTCTGCACACGAGTCCCGAGCTCATGCGCGAGCTCGCCAAGGTGGTCAATGTGACCCGTAAGCGCGCCGCCAATATGGCCGCCGGTCCCATGCCGGTCTCGGTCGTGCTTGTGATCGATGCCGCCACTGGTCAGAACGGTCTGAACCAGGCGCTCGAGTTTAACGAGGCGCTGGGCCTGGACGGTATTATCATGACTAAGCTCGACGGCACGGCTAAGGGCGGTATCGCCATGGCCGTGGCCGAGAAGCTCAAGCTCCCGATCCTGCGCATCGGCGTGGGCGAGCAGGTCGATGACCTGCAGGAGTTTAATGCCAAAGATTTCTGCCGCGCCCTGGTGGGCGAGTCCAACTAAGGAGTAACCAGTGTTTGATTCCCTGAGCGATCGCCTCAACGACACATTTGACCGCCTGCGCGGCAAGGGTAAGCTGACCGAGGCCGATATTACTTCGGCCATGCGCGACATTCGCATGGCACTGCTCGAGGCCGACGTTAACTTTAAGGTCGTCAAGGAGTTCGTCGCCAAGACCAAGGAGCGCTGCATGACCGCCGAGGTCATGGAGTCGCTGTCGCCGGCGCAAAACGTCGTCAAGATCGTGCTCGACGAGCTCACCGAGATGCTTGGCTCAACCGAGAGCAAGCTCGTCTTTAGCAACCGCATTCCCAATGTCATCATGCTCGTGGGCCTGCAGGGCTCCGGTAAGACCACGGCGGCCGTAAAGCTGGCCTACCTGCTCAAGAAGCAGGGCCGCTCGCCGCTGCTCGCCGCGTGCGACGTCTACCGTCCCGCCGCTGCCGACCAGCTGGCCACGCTCGGTGGCGAGATCGGCGTGCCGGTCTTCCGCGGTGACGGCGCGCACCCGGTCGACATTGCCAAGGGTGCCATCCAGGAGGCCGTCGACCACCTGCGCGACGTGGTCATTGTCGATACCGCCGGTCGTCTTCAGATCGACGAGCAGATGATGCAGGAGGCCGTCGACATCAAGAAGGCCGTCAAGCCCGACCAGGTGCTGATGGTCGTCGATGCCATGACCGGCCAGGATATCGTCAACGTCGTCTCGACCTTCGCCGAGCGCACTGACTTTGACGGCGTGATCATCTCCAAGCTCGACGGCGACGCCCGTGGCGGTGGCGCACTTTCGGTGCGTCAGGTGACCGGCAAACCCATCAAGTTTGTGAGCATGGGCGAGAAGCCTGATTCGCTGGAGCCGTTCTATCCCGATCGCATGGCCAAGCGCATTCTGGGCATGGGCGACGTCGTCGGCATCATCGAGAAGGCCCAGGAGGCAGCCGATGCAGAGCAGCTTGAGGCTGCCGAGCGTATGCTGCGCGAGGGCTTCACCATGAACGATATGCTCGACCAGATGAAGGCCGTCAAGAAGATGGGCGGCATGAAGGGCATTCTGGGTATGCTTCCCGGCGGCCAGCGCGCGCTCAACCAGATGGGCGGCAACCTGGACGAGGGTATCTTCGATAAGAATGAGGCCATCATCATGTCGATGACCAAGGAGGAGCGCCTGCGTCCCTCCATCATCAACGGCCAGCGTCGCGCGCGTATCGCCAAGGGCGCCGGCGTAACCCCCACCGAGGTCAACAGCCTTATGAAGCAGTGGGGCGAGATGAATAAGATGATGGGCCGCATGCGCACGATGGCCAATCAGGCACAGGCCGGCGGCAAGAAGGGCAAAAAGGGCAAAAAGGGCAAGAGGATGCGCATGCCCAATATCCCCGGCCTGGACGCTATGGGTCTGGGCGGCATGGGCGGCCTGGGTACGGGCGGTCCCAAGTCCGATATGGAGCTGCTGCGCCAGATGGAAGCGCAGATGCGTAATAAGAAATAGAGCTGTAATTCCAGCTTGATATGGCAAAGGCCACTCGGAAGCTACCGGGTGGCCTTTGTTGTTGGCTTTGATTGTTGGGTTGCGCTTAGCGTCGCGCCTTGAGCTCGCGGTGCCGTGCCGTTAGTGACGGCCGCAGCCCTCGTGACCCTCGTGCTCGTGATGGCCATGGCAGCTGCAGGACTCACTATGTTCGTGGGCATGGGCGTGGTCGTGGCCGTGGCAGCCGCACGTGGCCTCGCCGTTCTGTGCGAGCGTGCCGGCGATAAGGGCCTCGACGCAAGCGTCGCAGCTGCCCTGGGCACCTGCGTATACCGTGATGCCGGCTTGGGCAAGCGCATTGATAGCGCCGCCGCCGATGCCGCCGCAGATGAGCGTGTCCACGCCGCCGTTGGCGAGCAGGCCCGCAAGGGCACCGTGGCCGGTGCCGCCGGTGCCCACGACCTGCTCGTTGAGCACCTTGCCGTCTTGAATGTCGTAGATCTTGAACTGCTCGCTGCGGCCAAAGTGCATAAAGATGTTGCCGTTGTCGTACGTGGTTGCCACCCTCATGGTGTCGACCTCCTTTGCTGGCCATACGGCCGTCACTGTGGTGATGGGGGAGTACGCGATATTGCCGCCCTCGATGACGATTGCCCGTCCATTGACCAGCGCGTTTGCCACCTTGCGATGCGCGCGGCTGCAGATTGCCGCCACCGTGGCGCGGGCAATGCCCATCTGCTGTGCGACTGCCTCTTGGTTAAGGCCTTCCAGGTCGCACAGGCGCAGCGCCTCGAGTTCGTCGACCGTCATGTCGATGGCATCGCCGCTCGCCAGGCCGTCAGGGATAAAGCCGCGGTATTCGGGGATAATCCCGACGCGGCGTATTTTCTCGCGTCTTCCTGCCATGTGCACTCCTTATCTGACATATGTCAACAATAGAATAGCGAACGCGCAGATTTGCGCAAGGAATTTCTGGCATATGTCAGAAAATGAGGACTTATGTTTGGGCTGTGGGGCTGCGTGCGCCTGGGCTACAATGAATCTCGCTTGTAGGCGACTGACAGGAGGGTCAATGAGCAAAGCTGATCAACAGTTTGTAACCATGTGCCGCGATATTCTGGACCATGGCACCACCACCGAGGGCCAAAAGGTCCGCCCGGTGTGGGAGGACGGCACCCCTGCCTATACCATTAAAAACTTTGGTGTCACGGCCCGCTACGACCTGCGTGAGGAGTTTCCGGCTCTTACCCTGCGTCGTACGGCCCTCAAATCTGCCATGGACGAGATCCTATGGATCTATCAGAAGAAGTCCAATAACGTGCATGACCTCAACAGCCATATCTGGGATGAGTGGGCCGACGAGACCGGTTCCATCGGCAAGGCCTACGGGTATCAGATTGGGCAGAAGAGCCATTATGCCGAGGGTGACTTTGACCAGATGGACCGCGTGCTGTACGACCTTAAGAACACGCCGTACAGCCGCCGCATTATGACGAACACCTATGTGTTTAGCGATCTGTCCGAGATGCACCTGTATCCGTGCGCCTACAGCGTGACGTATAACGTGACGCAGCGCCCGCAGGATGACAAACCGACACTCAACATGATTCTCAACCAGCGTAGCCAGGACATTTTGGCCGCGAACAACTGGAATGTGTGCCAGTATGCCATTTTGCTGATGATGGTCGCGCAGTCGGTCGATATGATCGCTGGCGAGCTGCTGCACGTGATCGCCGATGCCCATATTTACGACCGTCATGTCGATATCGTCCGCGAGCTTATCGAGCGTCCGCAGTTTGCGGCTCCCAAGGTAACGCTCAACCCCGATGTGCATGATTTCTACGCGTTTACGACCGATGATCTGATCGTCGAGGGCTATGAGCACGGCCCGCAGGTCAAGAACATCCCCATTGCGGTGTAGGTGACGCGCATGACGTGTAAGCTTTCTGCCATTGTCGCCGTGTGCGATGACTGGGGTATTGGGTGCGAGGGTGACATGGTCGTGTCCAACCGTGCCGACATGCGCCATTTTGTGGCGTGCACCAAAGGCTGTCCGGTCATTATGGGACGCAAGACGCTGCTGAGTTTTCCCGGCGGGCGTCCGCTCAAGAATCGCCGCAATATCGTGCTCACGCGCGACGAGAGCTTTGCTGCCGAGGGCGTCGACGTGGTGCATAGCATCGACGAAGCGCTCGCCGCGGTGGCTGATGAACGCGTTGCGTGGGTGATTGGCGGGGGCGAGGTATATCGACAGTTTTTGCCGTATTGCGTCGAGGCCGAGGTTACGCATAACCATTGCGTGCATGACGTGGATACGTACTTTCCCGATCTGGATGCCGATCCCGCTTGGGAGATTACGCGGCGTGGCGGTGTTGCCACGATTGCCGCGGGCGAGGGTGACGAGGGTCTCGATTATGAGTTCGTGACGTATCGTCGCGGTGAGGCGTAAACCCGATTATCCCTTCGGTATTATCGGGTTGGAATGAGTGGCGGGGCAGCGCATGGCGTTGCCCCGATATTTGTATAGGTGTTGTAAAGAAGGGTGCGGGCTGGCTGCTATGACTGATGCCGTTGAGGTGCTGCGAATCGATTCGCTCGAGGACGAGCGGCTCGATGCCTACGTGCGACTGACTGAGCGTGAGCTTCGCTGCGTGCTGGAGCCGCAAAAGGGCATTTTTATCGCCGAGAGCGCCAAGGTTATCGAGCGTGCAGTGCGCGCCGGATACGAGCCGGTGAGCTTTCTTTTGGGCGAACGCTGGCTCGACCAGATGATGCCGCTGTTTGAGCGTCTGGCTGTGAGCGAGGGCGCGGGTTCTGTTCCCGTGTTCGTGGCCTCGATGGAGCTTATGGAGCAGCTGACGGGCTTTAACGTGACGCGCGGTGCGCTCGCGGCATTCCGTCGTCCGCGTCAGATTCCGGTTGATGAGTTCTTGGACGGCGTCGTCGAGGCGGCAGGGGAGCGCCCGGTGCGCGTGTGCGTGCTCGAGGGCATTGTCGACCACACCAACGTCGGCGCGATTTTCCGCTCGGCGGCTGCGCTGAACGTTGATGGCATTTTGGTGAGCCCCACTTGCTGTGACCCGCTGTACCGTCGCTCGGCCCGTGTGAGCATGGGCACGGTGTTCCAGGTGCCCTGGACGCGCATTGGCAGCGAGGCGCGCGTATGGCCGCATGATGGCCTGGCGGCGCTGCACGATGCCGGCTTTTCGTGTGCCGCGATGGCGCTGACGGATGATTCGGTTTCGCTGGACGATCCCGCGCTGCAAGAGATTGACCGCCTGGCAATCTTTATGGGCACCGAGGGTGCTGGCTTGGGCGCCAAGACCATTGCGGGCTGTGACCGCGCCGTGCGAATTCCGATGGCGCACGGGGTCGATTCGCTCAACGTGGCCGCGGCAAGTGCTGTCGCCTTTTGGCAGCTGTGTCCGCATGTGAGCAATGAGTATCACTACCAGCCGGGTTTGTATCACTAAACAGATATTTCGCACCGGGCTGTGGTTCGGGGCGTTTCGGCCGACGCTGGTCGGTGCTAAGCTGGTGTCGGCTTTGGTCTTAAATTGCTGTTTTGTTGTATGACGTACGCTAGTGGGGAGGGCGTGTGGCTAAGAAATCTACGGCTATCGATGTAACGCAGGGTGTCATTTGGCAGCAGCTGCTGTCGCTGTGCGTTCCCATTTTCTTTAGTTCGTTCTTTCAGCAGGCATACACGCTTATCGGTACCTATATCGTCGGTCAGTTTGGCGGCAAGCTCGCGCTGGGTGGCATTCAGGCGACGATGGTGCTTACAGAGCTCTGCATCGGCTTTTGTGTCGGCGTCGGTG
>CABRZN010000110.1 GCA_902475445.1 uncultured Collinsella sp. | reverse complement strand
GCTCCAACACCATCGTTGCCGCGATCTTGCTGTTCGTGGGCGCCGGCATCAGCTTTAAGTCCACGCCGGGCGCCATCAAGACCGGCATCGTCGTGCTGATTCCCAAGCTGGTCGTCGCAGCGGCTCTCGGCCTAGGCGTGGCATATTTCTTTAACGACAACTTCCTGGGTCTGAGCTCCGTGTCTATCATCGGCGGCATCACGTTTTGCAACATGGCGCTCTATACGGGCATCATGGGCGAGTTCGGCGATGAGTCCGAGCAGGGCGCTGTCGGTATCCTGTTCTTTACGGCCGGCCCCGCCGTCACCATGATCATCCTGGGCGTTTCGGGTCTCGCCAACATCCCCGTCGGCACCATCATCGGATCCATCCTGCCGCTTGTTATCGGCATGGTCCTGGGCAACTTGTTCCCGTTTATCAAGAACCTGCTGGTTCCCGGCGCCAATCCCGCGATCGCTGTAATTGGTTTTCAGCTCGGTGCGTCCATGAGCCTTTCGAGCTTCATCGCCGGTGGCATTTCGGGCATCCTGCTGGGCCTCATCACGCTCTTTATCGTCGGTCCCATTACCTTTGCCTTCGAGCGCCTGTGTGGCGGCAATGGTAAGGCGGCTGTGGCATGTTCCACCATTGCCGGCACGGCCATGACCACGCCGGTCGCCCTCGCCGAGGTCGCTCCGCGCTATGCCGAGCTTGCGCCCACCGCGTATGCGCAGATCGCCACTGCCGTCATCATCACGGCAATCATGGCCCCGATTCTGACCGGCTGGGTCGATAAGAAGTTCTGCCAGAGCAAGGAAGACCTGTCGCCTGCCGGTGTCGAGGCCATCGAAGAGGCTGTCGCGACCGACATCGATGGCGAGTAGCAATCGATACCCATCAATGATTCCGGCGTGCAACTCGCGCCGTTTGAGCGCCCGAACGAGAGCTGTCTTGCAGTGACGTTCGGTCGCTCTGCTATTATTCCCCTTACCCCTGCGGAGTAGGGGGTGTTTGTTGCCCAGATTCGAATTGGGCGATTCTGGCCACTTGGATATTGAAGGGAGGGCGTCTAGTGGTAAAGGCACTCAAGATCGAGATATTCCTGCTGTGCATGATTATTCTTATCGGACTTGCCGTACGAAGCCGTCGCTCCCTGTTCTCGAGCACCCAGCAGCTTTTGTTTAGCATGCTGGGCTACACGTCTGCTGCCTACATTTTCTTCGATATGATCTGGACGCTCTCGGACGGCGTGAGCACTCCTGTAGGCATCACGGCCAACTGGATTTCCAACGCGGTTTCGTTTTCGCTGTTCGCCATCGCGTGCCTCATTTGGTTTTTCTATTCCGAGACGATGCAGGGCTCACAGCTCCTGACCACGCCCTATAGGGTGGTACTTTTAACGTTGCCAACCGCATTGGTGGTCGTTCTGGCATTTACCAGCTACTGGACGCACGCTATGTTCTATATCGATGCGCGGGGCGTATATCGTCGCGGAGCGCTTTATATGATTCAGCCTATCGTTAGCTACTGCTACGTCATATATACGTCCTTGCATGCCTTTATTCAGGCTCGAAAAGTCGAAAGCCTGCAAAAGAAGGCCATTCATCGCACCCTCGCCTTTTTTGCGGTTCCCGCTCTGGTGGGCGGTACCTTTCAGATCGTATACTCGGTGCCTGGCCTTTGTGTCGGCATAATGATTAGCATGTTGCTGCTCTATATCATCTGCCAGGAGCAACTGATCTCGACTGACCCGTTGACTGGACTCAACAACCGCAACCGTTTTGAGACCTATATGCTGTCGCTCTTTTCAAATGTGGATCAGGCCGAAGATGTATATCTGCTTATGATGGACGCTGACGGCTTTAAGCAGATTAACGATCGCTATGGACATGTGGAGGGCGACCATGCTCTTCAGGTAATATCCGCTGCGCTCAAAGAGGTCTGCTCGGCGTCTGGTGGCTTTATCGCGCGTTATGGTGGCGATGAGTTCGTGGTGCTCCAAAAGGCAGCGGCGGAACAGGACATCATACGTCTGTGCGCGGCAATCAACGACGAGCTCGCGCGCGCCGAGGTGCCGTATCTGTTGCGGATGTCCATCGGTTGCGCGCGGGTCGGCGATAGTGTTGATACCTGACAAGACTTACTTCGCGCTGCCGATGCGGAGCTCTACCGCGTCAAGGCAGAGAAAAAGAAAGCCGGCATCCAGATACGCTAGGAAAGGGGTCGCACGCTTGCGTGCGTGGCGGCCCTCAGCTCATCGATGTATTCCATTAAGCTAAAGTGTGCAAACGCCCTCCCTAAAAAGGTGAGCTCGCTAGGCTTTTTTGGGTTTGTTGACGATGATGATGCCGCCGCAGACCAACAACAGGGCAACGATGACGGTAACGGGGCTCGTGCCAGCGCCCTCGCCGAGCAGCAGTGCGCTCAACAGCACGCCAAAGACCGGGTTCATAAAGCCAAAGACCGACACGCGGCTGACGGGGTTGACGGCGAGCAGGCGGGACCACAGCGAGTACGCGACGGCGGAGATAAGCGCCATGTAGATGATGAGCGCGATGGCGGGGGCGACTTCGGTGGGGGACAATGTGCCGCCCATCAAAAAGCCGATGGCGGTGAGGACCAGGCCGCCGACTAAAAACTGCCAGCCGGCAAGCAAAACACCGTCGTGCTTGCGCGAGAAGATGCCGATCAGGCAGGTCGAAAGAGCGCCCGCGACAGTGGAGGCTAGGATAAAGCCCTCGCCATCGAGCGTGAAGCCAAAGGTGCCATCTGCGCCCGAAAGGTTGACAAGCGCGACGCCGGCAAAGCCCAACACGCAGCCAAGCACCTTGGCCGTATTGAGCTTCTCGGTGCGAAATGCCAGGGCGGCAAAGAGGATTGCGAGGAAGTTGGCGCTGGCCTCGATGATGGAGCTCGACATGGCACTGGCGCGCGAGAGTCCCAGGTAGAAAAAGAAGTACTGCCCGATAGTCTGGAAGAGCGACAAGACAAAGATGGGCTTGATGTCGCGCGCTTGCGGTACGAGGGGGCGGCGTTGGGCCGCGCTCATCCCAACGATAACCAGGACGCCGGCAAGCGTAAAGCGTAAACCTGCAAAGAGCAGCTGCGAAGCGCTATCGTGCGCCGGGATACCAAAGAGTGCGTAGCCGATCTTGATGCAGGGAAAGGCCGATCCCCAGAGTGCACAGCAAACAAGACAGCCCAGGATGAGTCCGGGCAGGGTGGCGAGATACGGCTTGCGGCTTTCCATGATGTCCTTCCTACATGCGCGAAGCAAAAAAAGAACCCGCCACCGGATATGTCGGTGGCGGGTGTTGTTACCCGAAGGGATTGTACCCGATGGGAAAGGTTTAGGCGAAGTAGGCCACGCCGCTCTCAAAGATCGGCATGAACTTATCGCCGGGGACATGCTCGGGCACGTTGCGGTACAGGTTGTCGCCGCGGCGCTCGGCATGACCCATCTTGCCCAGGACGCGGCCGTCGGGGCTCGTGATGCCCTCGATGGCGAGTGCGGAGCCGTTGGGGTTGACGGAGAGATCCATGCTGGGCTTGCCGTCCTCGCCCACGTACTGCGTGGCGACCTGGCCGTTGGCGATCAGCTGGGCGAGCACTTCGTCATTGGCGACAAAGCGGCCCTCGCCGTGGCTGATGGCGACGGTGTAGGGGTCGTCCAGGCTGCACTGCGACAGCCACGGGGACAGGTTGGACGAGATGCGGGTGCGCACCAGGCGGCTCTGATGGCGACCGATGGTGTTGAACGTCAGCGTGGGCGCATCGGGCGTGGCATCGACGATGTCGCCGTAGGGCACCAGGCCGAGCTTGATCAGGGCCTGGAAGCCGTTGCAGATGCCCAGCATCAGGCCATCGCGGGCCTTGAGCAGGTCGCGGACTGCCTCGGTGACCTCGGGAGCGCGGAAGAACGCCGTGATGAACTTGGCGGAGCCATCGGGCTCGTCGCCGCCCGAGAAGCCGCCGGGGATCATGACGATCTGGCTCTGGCGAATACGGCGGGCGAGCTCGTGGGTGCTCTCGGCGACGGCCTCGGGCGTGAGGTTGTTGATCACGAAGGTGTCGGCCTCGGCACCGGCGGCACGGAAGGCGCGGGCGCTGTCGTACTCGCAGTTGTTACCGGGGAACACGGGGATGATCACGCGCGGGCGGGCGATCTTGGCGCCGCCGTACACGTGGATATCCTTGGCGCGGAAGTCGATGGTCTCGACCTCGGGGGTCTCGCCGGCGCTGCGGTAGGCGAAGACGCCCTCGATGCCGCTCTCCCAGGCCTCCTGGAGCTTGGCGAGCTCGATGACCTCGGAGCCGGTGTCGATGACATAGCCCTCGACGGTGGTGCCCAGGGGCTCGACGACAACGCCGTCGGCGACCTCGGGCAGCTCGGCGTCCTCGGCGAGCTCGACGATAAAGCTGCCGTAGAGCGGGGTGAAGAGGCTCTCTACGTCTACATCCTCGGCAAGCTCGATACCGATCTGGTTACCGACGCACATCTTAAAGAGGCTCTCGGCGCCGCAGCCGTAGCCGGGCGTGGAGATGGCCAGGGCGTTGCCGGTAGCAGTGAGCGCCTCGACGGCGTCAAACGCCGCGAGCAGCTGCTGAGCGTCGGGGCGGTAGTCCTCGCCATAGGTGGCGGGGGCGATGCGGACGACGCGGTGCGTGAGGCCCTTGAACTCGGGCGAGACGGCGCGGGCGGCCTTGCCCACGGCGACAGCGAAGCTGATCAGGGTCGGCGGAACGTTGAGCTCGCCGGTCTCGTCCTCAAACGAGCCGCTCATGGAATCCTTGCCACCGATGGCGCCGGCACCCAGGTCGACTTGGGCCATGAGGGCGCCCAAGACGGCTGCCGTGGGCTTGCCCCAGCGCTCGGCCTCGGTGCGCAGACGCTCGAAGTACTCCTGGAAGGAGAGATAGGCGCGCTTGTGCTCAAAGCCGGCGGCAACGAGCTTGGCAATGGACTCGACCACGGACAGGTAGGCGCCCGCAAACTGGTCGGCCTCCATCAGATAGGGGTTGAAGCCCCATGCCATGGCACTCGCCGTGGTGGTCTCGCCGTCCACGGGGAACTTGGCGACCATGGCCGAGCTGGGGGTGAGCTGCGTCTTGCCGCCAAAGGGCATGAGCACGGTCGCGGCGCCGATGGTGGAGTCGAAGCGCTCGGAAAGACCCTTGTTGGAAGCGACGTTGAGGTCGGTGACGAGCGAGGTCATGCGCTCGGCGAGCGTGGTGCCGGCCCAGCTGGGCTGCCACACGCTACGGGCGCACACGTGGGCGACCTGGTGCTTGGGTGCGCCGTTGGAGTTGAGGAACTCGCGGGACAGGTCGACGATGGCGACGCCGTTCCAGGCCATGCGCATGCGCGGCTCGGCGGTAACCTCGGCGATAACGGTCGCCTCCAGGTTCTCCTCGGCGGCGTAGCCCATGAACTCCTCGACGTCACCGTCGGCGACGGCGCAGGCCATGCGCTCCTGGGACTCAGAGATAGCGAGCTCGGTGCCGTCCAGGCCGTCGTACTTCTTGGTCACGGTGTCCAGGTCGACATACAGACCGTCGGCAAGCTCGCCTACGGCGACCGAGACGCCGCCGGCGCCAAAGTCGTTGCAGCGCTTGATCAGACGGCAGGCATCGCCGCGGCGGAACAGGCGCTGCAGTTTGCGCTCGACCGGGGCGTTGCCCTTCTGGACCTCGGCACCCGAGGTCTCGATGGACTCGGTGTTCTGGGTCTTGGAGGAGCCGGTGGCGCCACCGATGCCGTCGCGGCCGGTGCGGCCGCCCAGCAGGATGATCTTGTCGGTGGGGGCGGGGCACTCGCGACGAACGTGGTTTGCCGGGGTAGCGCCCACGACGGCGCCGACCTCCATGCGCTTGGCCACGTAGCCGGGGTGATAGAGCTCGTTGACCTGGCCAGTGGCAAGTCCGATCTGGTTGCCGTAGCTGGAGTAGCCGGCGGCGGCGGTGGTTACGAGCTTGCGCTGCGGCAGCTTGCCCTCGAGCGTCTCGGAAACCGGGACGGTGGGGTCGCCGGCGCCGGTGACGCGCATGGCCTGGTACACGTAGCTGCGGCCCGAGAGC
>CABRZN010000109.1 GCA_902475445.1 uncultured Collinsella sp. | reverse complement strand
CCCGCCGCTCTTGCGTGGGGTCAAATAGAACAACCCAATTGACCGCTAAACCATTTCACCATCATGCGTATGGGCTAGAATGGCTCTGGCATTTTAATTGGTTGCATCCAAGGAGAGGCAAGGTAGCGCGAATGGCAGAAATGACGCTTGAGGGTGTGGACGCTCATCCCGAGGACTCTGCGTTTGCCCTAGGCCGCGTGCATTCAATCGAGACGATGGGAACGGTCGACGGACCCGGCATTCGCTTTGTGGTGTTTGTTCAGGGCTGTCCCATGCGCTGCGCGTATTGCCACAATCCCGATACCTGGTCGGTCAACGGCGGCACCATGGTGACCGTCGAACACCTGATGGACGAGTTTCAGAGTAACCATGAGTTTTACCGCAGCGGCGGCATTACCGTTTCGGGCGGTGAACCGCTCCTGCAGCCTGAGTTTTTGGCCGACCTATTCCGTGCAATGCACAACAATCCCGATGGCCGCGTGCATACCTGCCTGGATAGCTGCGGTTATGCGTTTGATCCCAACCGCCCCGAGAAGTTCGATGCCGTTCTCAACGAGACCGACATGGTGCTGCTCGACATCAAGCATGCCGATCCGGCTGAGCATAAAAAGCTGACCGGCTGCGATTCCGCACGCATTCTGGCGTTTGGTGATGAGCTCGCGCGTCGCAAGATTAAGGTCGTTATCCGCCACGTGGTAGTGCCGGGCATTACCGACACGGTGGAGGAGTGCGAGGCACTCGGTCGTCTAATCGCCCCGTGGCATAACGTGGTCGGCCTGGAGATGCTGCCGTATCACACCATGGGTGTCGTCAAATACGAGCAGCTGGGGATTCCCTATAAGCTCGAGGGCGTTCCACAGATGGATACCGCGCGCATGCCCGAGTTGCGCAATGCCGTTATGGCCGGTATGAAAAAGCGCCGTGCGGAGCTCAGGTCGGCCATCGGCTAACAAGCCCGTCCCAAATTGACTACCTTTTAAGATGTGTAACAAGGCGGGTTGGATCAGCGAGGACGGCTACTATTCGACATGCGATGCAGGCCTCATCGACATCGATGGCCGTACCTATGTCATGAGCGTCATGACATCGATGCCATCGAGCGACCGTTCGAGCGAGGTTACGGCTGCGATTGCAAAGGCTCTGCTTGATACGCGAGCTGCACTGGCTTAGCGTGTTCGTTTGGCGAGGTCAAACAAAATGCTGGTACCATACCTTGGTTGAGAATTTCGTATAGGTTTGGGGAATGGTATGGCTACCATCGCGATTATCGGTGCGCTCGAAAAAGAGATCATGCAGATTAAGGAAGAGCTGAGCGACGTTTGCGAGGCACGGGAGGCAGGCTTGACCGTTGTGAGCGGTGAGCTCGACGGCCTGACAGTTGTCGCCACAACGGCGGGCATGGGCACGGTGAACGCCGCTGCTGCAACACAGCACCTCATTAGCAAGTATGCTCCGCAGGCTGTTGTGTTTTCGGGCATTGCGGGCGGTTTGAACCCCAAGCTCCATATCGACGATGTGGTCATTGGCAAACGCCTACGCTATCTGGATACCGATACCGCGCTTATCGCCGAGTCCGCACCGGGGCTTGAGGAGTTTGGTTCGACGCCCGCGCTGGTCGATATTGCCGCCGACGTGCTTGCTGAGCGTGGGTTTGTTGACGCTTCGAAAAATGCAGTCGCTTCGAACGAGGGCACCAAGCAGTTCCTGGTCGGCACGATTGCCACGGGTAACCGCTTTGTGACGGGCGCCACCATGCGCAACGACGCTATCGAGGCGACGCATGCCGATTGTGTCGGCATGGAGGGCGCGGCAATTGCCCATGTCGCAACCAAAAATGGTGTCGATTGCCTGGTGTTGCGCGCTATCAGCGATAATTGTGACGAGGCGTACGATGCAATTTGCGAGCGCGAGTTCGATCTGTTCGAGTACGCGCGTGTCGCAAGTGACATCACGCTCGATATCGTCCGCCGCATTGCCGCTGCGCAATAGCGCGTCTATTTGTAAGAACTTACGACCAAGGAGTGTCCATGGCCGATTCCATTAACTACCAGCTTGCCAAGTTCGTCGCCAGCTATGGCAAGGTTTCGCAGATTCCCGAGTCCACCTGCCCCGAGGTGAGCTTTGTCGGCCGCTCCAACGTGGGCAAGTCGTCGATTATGAACAAGCTATTTGGCCGCAAGAACCTAGTCAAGGTTTCCAGTACGCCGGGCAAGACGAGCAACATCAACTTCTTTGAGGCCGATGACGTGCATTTCGTGGACCTGCCGGGTTACGGTTTCGCCCGTCGCTCCAAGGCCGAGCGCGACCGCTGGGCCGAGCTTATCGGCGACTTTTTTGACTCCGAGCGCAGCTTTAACTTGGTCGTCTCGCTGGTGGACATTCGTCACGACCCCAGCAAGCTCGACCACGACATGATCGACTACCTACAGGGCAACGAGTTCAACTTTATCGTTTGCCTCACCAAAGCCGACAAGCTCAGCCGCACCCAGCAGGCCCGCCAGGCAGCAGCCATCAAAAAGCAGCTCAACGTTCCGGCCGAGAACGTGATCATCACAAGCTCCCAGACCGGCACCGGCATCGACGAACTCAAAAAGCGCATCGCCGAGGCTTGCCTCTAGTAAGGGCTCTTGGCAGGCAATAGTTTGCATCTATCTATATCACCCCAGTGATAGTTGTTGGTACACTATCACTGGGGTGATATTTTTGTTTGGAGGTCGATATGGAGCTTTGGCACGGGTCGGAGGTTGTTGTCGAGCATCCATCGTTGGATAAATGCAGGCAATTCAATGACTATGGGCGCGGGTTTTATTGCACACCGCATGAGGAAATGGCAATGGAGTGGGCATGTCGGACCGAGTCTGATGGCATTGCCAATCGATATGAGCTTGATTTAGATGGCCTTGCGATTTTGGATTTGGAATCAGGTGAGTTCTCGATTCTCAACTGGCTTGCAATTCTGGCGAATAACAGAGAGTTCAATGTTTCAACGCCAGTAGCACGCGAGGGGCTTCGTTATCTGCTGGATAACTGCCTGATTGATATTTCTCCCTATGACGTTATTCGAGGCTATCGTGCAGACGATTCCTATTTCTCGTTTGCAAGACAGTTTGTCAACGGCATGATCTCGCTCAGGCAATTGCAGCGCATTATGTTTTTGGGGGATTTTGGCATTCAATATGCGCTTATGAGTGAGCGTGCATTCTCGGCGATTAAGTTCCGCGATTGGAAGCAGGCCTCGGGAGCTGAGTTTTATCCCAAACGATTTGAGCGAGAACAGAACGCTCGACGAAAGTACCTGGATACGGTAAACGGATTTGACTCTGATGGTGTCGACATTAGGGATTTGATGGCAGGAAGGGTTGATTTAAATGATCCAAGAGTTAACGGATTGTGGGCCGAGTAGGACATACCCCGTTTACTACCTAGAGGATGCAATGAACAACCTTGGCGACTGCTTTGACTATGCCGTTAACGATTATGGGGCAGAAGGATCGGAAGTTGCTGAACTCTTTTGCCTGAGCGGCGTAGCCCGCGAGTTCGAACGCGGCAACGCATGGGTAGTGTCGGGAAAATCGGGCGTTGAGCTGTTCGCGCTCATTGCCGAAAGGTCCGGCTATCAATCAAGACCGATGCCAAATCGAACCTACCGATTCGAAAAGACACCGGAATATTGGACGGGCTGGATATTGGCATACCTTCAGTGGCGCCTAGGAGAGTCTTTCGAAGATTTGCTGCATGTCGTTCCATTCGATGTGTTGCGCGGGCTGTACTACCCCTGGCACGAAGCCTCGGAGGAACGCGTGGCTCGCCTCGTCTGCGATATGGCGAAAAAAGCGTCCAGGCAAACCAAACTTGCGTTAGCAAGAAAGAGGCTCAAGAAAACCCAACAAGATCTGGCATACGAATCGGGTGTGTCACTCCGCTCAATCCAAATGTACGAGCAGCGTCAGAGAAACATCAATGAAGCCTCGGTAACAAGCGTACGAGCCATAGCAAAAGCCCTCCACTGCAACATCGAGGACCTCCTAGAACCAGTCTTCGAATACAAAGAAACCAGCGCAGCCTAAACCAATATATTGCCAAGGTTTGTATCTAGTAAGCGCTCCTTACCAGCAAGAGTCCCTACCAATAGATAGCGGCTTAAAGGGCCGAAATCGTATGAATGGCATTGCGACTTCCAAATGGGTGACTGCTGCTGAAAAGCTATAGAAATAGGGGCCGATTTAACGGCCCCAAGCATCGCATAAATGGCATATACGTTTTATCAACTATTTCTTGTTTTTAACCCATTTGCAGATACGCCAAATAAGCACTCCGACGAGAATCCAAACGAGAGCGATCATAATGTCTGAGCGTGCAGGAATTGGGATCATTGAACTTCCTCAATTGATGTGAGTCTAGTTTGCATAGGTGTGGAGCGTGCTGCCTTCCATGGTCGCTTGCAACACGGCGATACCGGACGTCATCCCCATCGATTCATAGTTGAGTCGATATGTCGCCTGTTTCGAGTTCCATATAAAGGACTCGTTAGTTACCGTACAGCCGATAGTCGTATAGTTTTGTCCCCAAGCGCTGGTAATGAGCGAGTTCGCTATCTTGATCTTGAATTCGCGATAAATAAAAGGACTGTTGTAATAGATAGTCCAAGTTCCAGATGCGTTGTTGTAGTAACTGTCCCATATCAGGCTGGGTTCATTGGTTTTTTTAATTCCTATTACTGCAACGGTCCCATCCTTAAGCTTGATTTGATGAGACTGCTCGGGACCTTTCGTTAAATCAAAATCTTGGGTTGCGCCAGAAATTGCGACAGCATCGCTTTCTGCAGCATAAGCAGTCGAAGGGCTAAACGAGAAACATATCGGTAATATCAAAAGTATCGAGAGGAAAAACGAAGCTTTGAGTGTGCGTAACACTTTGACCACCTCCATACTGCGATGCCTAGTTAAATAGTAGCATAGATAAACAGTTTATTATGTAACCTAAAAAGCCCCTATCTGCCCGGCGCCCCTTCAAAGCGTGGGTCCCTGTAGACATCCTCAGCAAGGTAAACGCAGGGATGGTCGGGGTGTTCCCCTCAAAATTATTCCGCAGCGCGAAGGCCTCTCGTCTGTGGCTCCGTTGGAGCACAAGATTAAATCAGCGAATGCGATTATCCTGTCGAGGCTGCGCAGGCCCCCTTGGGGCTTCCCCTGAAAACAATCCGCAGATCGAATTGCCCCGTCGCGCGAAGCACACGACGGGGCAATTCATGATCGAGGACGTTTTCAGGGGAAGCCCCAAGGGGGCCGGTGAGAGCAATGAGGCAGGGCGCTACAGGTATTCGATCTGGGCGCCTTCCGTGTCGCACGTCAGAATATGCGTATCACACTTAGGGAACTGCTCACGCAGCTTGACCTGCAGGAACTTTGCCACGATGGTGTCGTCGGTTATAGCCATGAGGGTCGAGCCCGAACCACTGATCCAGATGGTCTTGGCGCCGCCGTTAAGGCAGGTGTCGCGCACGGCGTTGTAGTCGGGGATGAGGCGGCGACGATAGGGCTCCTGAATGCGGTCGTCATTAGCGGCGGCAATCAGGTCAAGGTCGCCGGTCTCCAGGCCGCGCGTCATGCCGGCGATGCGGCCCATTTGCCATACGGCGGTGGAGAGTGGAATCTCCTGCGGCACGACCTTGCGCGCCTCGCTCGTATGCACCTCGTAGGGCGGAATCACGGTAATAAAACGCAAGCGATCGCTCACCTCGTAGCGCAGGCACTGGGGGAGCGAATCAGTCGGCGTAAAGGAGCAAACGGCACCGCCCAGGATGGCAGGGGCGACGTTATCGGGATGGCCCTCGACCTCGGTGGCAATGCGGACGAGCTCGGCGCGGTCGACAGTGTGGCCTGTCAGTGCGGCGGCCGCCATAATGCCGGCGACGACGCAGGTGGAGCTGGAACCCAGACCACGGGCGACGGGAACGTCAGTCTGAATGTCAATGGCGACGGGGAAGGCAGGCTCGCCCCATGCGGCCAGTGCATCGACAAAGCTCACGTAGACTAGGTTGTTCTCGTTTTGGAACTCTTCGGGGCATCCGGTGATGGTGAGTTTGTCAGCGCGCTCGAAGGTGAAGTGCGAGTAGAGGCTGACGGCCATGCCGAGGG
>CABRZN010000108.1 GCA_902475445.1 uncultured Collinsella sp. | reverse complement strand
GTC
Source organism: uncultured Collinsella sp. (assembly GCA_902475445.1). Taxonomy (GTDB): domain Bacteria; phylum Actinomycetota; class Coriobacteriia; order Coriobacteriales; family Coriobacteriaceae; genus Collinsella. The sequence goes on along the minus strand of CABRZN010000108.1, from coordinate 6,280 downwards.
CCGAGGTCGGCTGCGGCAAGCCCGACTGCAAGCCCGGCTGCGACTGCGACCGCTTCCTTGAGTTCTGGAACCTCGTGTTTACCCAGTACGACCGCCAGGAGGACGGCTCCATGCCGGAGCTGCCACACCGTAACCTCGATACGGGCATGGGTCTGGAGCGCATGGCCGCCATCATGCAGCACAAGACCGCCAACTACGACGGCGATCTGATGCAGCACCTCATCAAGCTCGGTGAGGAGATCAGCGGCAAGACCTATGACGCCGACGATTACTCCGGCGCCAGCCGCTCCCTGCGCATCATCGCCGACCACTCCCGTGCCGTCGACTTTATGATTTCCGACGGCATCCTCCCCGGTAACGAGGGTCGCGAGTACGTCCTTCGCCGTCTGCTCCGCCGTGCTGTGTTCCACGGTCGCCTGCTGGGTATCGAGGGTGCCTTCCTGACCAAGTTCATCGACGAGGTCAACGCTCAGATGGGCGAGGCTTATCCCGAGCTGCTCAAGAATGTCGCGCTCGTCAAGGGTATCGTCGCCTCCGAGGAGGAGCGCTTCTCCACGACGCTCGACAACGGCCGCGTCTATCTGGACGAGGCCCTGGCAGCGCTTTCCGAGGGCGCTGTGCTTCCGGGCGATGTTGCCTTTAAGCTTCACGACACCTTTGGTTTCCCCATCGACCTGACCGTCGAGATCGCCGGTACCACTGGGCACGACGTCGACATGGATGGCTTTACCGCTTGCATGGAGGACCAGAAGGCCCGCGCCCGCGCCAATGCCAAGGGCGACGCCTGGGGCAGCTTCAACGACGTGTGGGTCGAGCTTTCCGACAAGGTCGCCGCGACTGAGTTCGACGGTTATGACAACGATGTGATCGATGGCGCCAAGGTTGTCGCCATCGTGCGCAACGGCGAGTCCGTCGAGTCCGCCGCCGCGGGCGAGGACGTCGAGGTCGTGCTCGACCGCACCCCGTTCTATGCCGAGATGGGTGGCCAGCAGGGCGATGCCGGCGAGCTTTCCGCCGAGGGCGTTGCACTGACCGTTTCCGATACCAAGAACCACAATGGCCTGTACGCTCACGTCGCCCACGTTGTCGAGGGCACGCTTACTGTTGGTGCCGCTGTGACCGCCGCGCTCGACGCCGAGCGCCGTGGCTTCCTGCGCCGCAACCACACCGCCACGCACCTGCTCGACGCCGCCCTTAAGCAGGTCCTGGGCGAGCACGTCTCCCAGGCCGGCTCGCTGGTGACGCCCGAGCACCTGCGCTTTGACTTCACGCACTTCGAGGCCCTGTCCTCCGAGCAGCTCAAGGCTGTCGAGGACCTGGTCAACCAGCAGATCTTCGCTTCCAAGCCGGTCGTGACCCGCGTCATGGGCATCGACGAGGCCAAGGCCGCCGGCGCTGTCGCCCTCTTTGGCGAGAAGTACGGCGATGTCGTCCGCGTCGTCTCCGTGGGCGCTGAGGACCAGCCGTTCTCCCGCGAGCTCTGCGGTGGTACGCATGCCGCCAACACCGCCGAGATCGGCCTGTTCAAGATCATTTCCGAGTCCTCCACGGGCTCCAACGTCCGCCGTATCGAGGCCGTGACCTCTAAGGGCGCTCTCGACTATATGGCCGACCGCCTGGCACTCGTTGATGCCGCCGCCGCTGCGCTCAAGTGCCGCGTCGACGAGGTTCCCGCCCGTGTGGAGAACCTGCAGGCCGAGCTGCGCGAGACTTCCAACAAGCTCAAAAAGGCTCTGACCGGTTGTTCCTCCGACGCCATTTCCAGCGCCATCGAGGGTGCTGTCGAGCTGAATGGCTACAAGCTCGTTGTTGCTGAGCTTCAGGGTCTCGAGGCCGCTGACCTGCGCAACGTTTGGGATACCGTGCACCAGAAGGTCGCCGGTCCTGTCGCCTGCGTTGTTGCCAGCGTGACCGAGAAGGGCACCCCGGCCCTGCTCGCCGCCGGCTCCGATGACGCCGTGAAGGCCGGTTTCCACGCCGGCAACGTGATCAAGCAGATCGCGGGCCTGGTCGATGGTCGCGGTGGCGGCCGTCCCAACATGGCCCAGGCCGGTGGCAAGAACGCTGCCGGTATCGCCGATGCCCTTGCGGCCGCCAAGACCGCGCTCGGCGCCTAAGAACCTAAGTAGTCGCTGTGGTCGCGCTTGCGCTGGACATAGGGGAGACCAGGATTGGCATCGCCGTCTCGAGCCGTGATGGCAAGATGGCGATGCCTGTCAAGGTGCTTCCGGCTGCCGAGGTCACTGGCATGGCAAAGACGTTTCGCTACCTGGTGGAGGACTATGAGCCCGATATCCTGGTAAGCGGACGTCCCTTGACCATGGCCGGTGAGCCCGGCCCCCAGGCCGAGCGCGTCGCCGCCGTGGCCCAAAAGATTGCCGACGAGCTCGAACTTCCTCTGGAGTTTGAGGACGAGCGTCTGTCCTCGCAGGAGGCCAAGCGAATCCTGCGAGAGCAGGGACTCAACGAAAAGCAGATGAGGGGCAAGATTGACATGATCGCCGCCAGCCTGTTCTTGCAGACATGGCTCGATCGTAAAAACGAGGAGGTTTCGCATGCCTAGCGCTTCCGATCCGCGCCGGCAGAGTCGTCAGGGTCAGCCCTCGTCGCGCCCTACTCAGCCTGGTCAGCGCCCTGCGCAGCCGACGCAGCGCGCAGCTCAGCCTGCCGCGCACCCGGCGCAGTCCTTCTCTCGTTCGGCCCAACCTGTTCAACGGACGGGTCAGCAGCCTTCTGCTCGTTCGGTTCAGCATTCGGCTTCTCACGCGGCTCAGCAGCCCACTGCTCGTACGGCCCAGCCTGCAGGCGGTACCCGCTTTAAGCAGCAGGCACCTACCCAGCGAACTCAGGCCCCTCAATCGCATTCGCATCACGCTCGCGGTTCGCATGGCGTTGCTCCGGCGACCCGCTCGAGTTACAACACGCATGCTCGTCGCGGTGCTCAAAAGAAGAGTTCTCCGGTTCCCATGATCATCGGCGTTGTGTTGGCGGTGCTCGCGCTTGCCGCGATCGCTTTCTTTGTCGTGCCGGCCGTCAAGGGTTTCTTTGCCGGTGAGGATACGAAGGTTACGGCTGGTCAGCAGGTTACGGTGACCATTCCCGATGGTGCTTCGGGCGATACGATCGCCTCGATTCTCTCCGAGAACCATATCGTCGAAAAACCCAAGGATTACTATGCGGCGGTGAAAAAGCTCAACGCCGATATGTCGCTCAAGCCTGGTGATTATTCGTTCACCACACTCATGGATGCGACCAAGGTTGTTCAGCAGCTCATGGAAGGCCCCAACGCGGGCTCCAATGCGCTGACTATCCCTGAGGGCCTGACGGTCGATCAAGTCGCCGACCGTGTGGCCCAGGCCTACGACAGCATCTCTAAGGAAGACTTCCTCAACCAGGCCAAGGCCTCCAACTACGTGGACGACTATAGCTTCCTTAAGGACGCCGCTAACGACTCGCTCGAGGGTTTCTTGTTCCCCAAGACCTATTCGTTGGGTGATTCGCCGACGGCCGATGGCGTGATTCGCGCTATGCTCGATCAGTTTAAGACCGAGTACAAGTCGCTTGACTTTGCGAGCTGCGAAGCCAAGATCAAGGAACGCTACGGTGTGGAGATGTCCGACTACGACATCGTCAACTTGGCCTCTATCGTTGAGCGCGAGGGCCTCAACGCCGATCAACGTGCGCATGTGGCCTCGGTTTTCTACAACCGCCTTGCCGGCAAGCTCGATGGCCTGCGCTATCTCAATAGCGATGCGACTATGATGTATGTCACCGGTGGCGAGGTTACCGCCGACGACCTGCAGAGCGATAGTCCGTATAACACCTATAAGCACGAGGGTCTGCCACCCACGCCCATCTGCTCTCCGTCGCTCGAGGCACTCAAGGCCACGCTTGAGCCGACCGACTCCGATGACCTGTATTTCTACATTACGCAGGACGAGGAGTACTTCTCTCAAACCTACGAAGAGCATCAACAGTCTTGGAATTAGCATGAGGATTTTTAGCCCCAAACGATACGTTTCCTCGGTCGATCGCATCGACCTCGATACCCTTTGGGCCGACGGCAAACGCGCCATTCTGCTCGATCGCGACAACACCCTGGTGCCGCGCGACACCGAGCAGGTTCCCGCCGCGGTTTCCGCTTGGCTTGACGCCGCCCGCGCCAAAGGCTTCAAGCTGTGCATGGTGTCCAACAACTGGCATCGCGACCAGGTCATGAGCTCTGCACGCGAGCTGGGACTCGAGGCCATCAGCCACGCCATGAAGCCGGCGCCGTTTGCTCTCAAGGCGGGTCTTAAGCGCCTCGGCGCCACGGCCGACGAGGCGGTGCTGATCGGTGATCAGCTCTACACGGACGTGTGGAGCGGTAACTTCGCCGGCGTCGATACCATCTTGGTAAAGCCGCAGGCGACGCAGGACCTGTGGTATACGCAGATCTTCCGTATCTTTGAGCGCCGGGCCCTGCGCGACCTTCCCTGCGAGGATTAGGTCTCGCTATGTCCCAGCACACCAAACACGGCTGCGACCATATCTTCTTTATCGGCTTTTTGGGCGCGGGCAAGTCTACGCTTGCGCGCAACGTCGGCACTATGTTTAAGCGGCGTTTTATCGATACCGACCGCCTGGTCGTGCGCCGTTGCGGCAAGTCGGTAACCGAGATTTTTGAGACCGAGGGCGAGGATCGTTTTCGCGAGCTCGAGACCTCGGCGCTCCGTTCGCTCCAAAGCGAGCGCAGCCTGTTGGTTTCGTGCGGGGGTGGTATCGTCGAGACGCCGGTGAATATTGAGCTGATGCACGAAATGGGTACGTGCGTGTACCTCGAGGGCGACTTCGAGGATTCGATTCGCCAGATTCGTCGGTCCGACACGCGCCCCGATTTTCGCTCGCCCGAGCACGCTGCGCGCCTGTTTGAGCATCGCCGTCCGCTGTATCGCCAGGCCGCCGATATTACCCTTGATATTCGCAACAAGTCCTTCGAGGACGTTTCCTACCTTTGTGCCGAGATGCTTTTGGAGCGTGGACTGCTATGATTCGCCGTCAACTTATCAATTTCCAAAACCGCAGTGTCGATGTCCGCGTCGGATTGGGCGCGTTCGAGGAGCTGCCGCGCATGTTTGCCTCGGCTGTGGGCAAGCCTAAGCGCGCGATGGTGGTTTGGAACGACGCTACATCCGAGCGTTTTGGCGAGGTCGTCGAGCATGCGCTGGTCGACGCCGGTTTTGCCGTGTCGCTGCTCGTCCTCGAGGTTTCGCCTGCTGGTGCCACGCTGGCCGACGCCGATGCTATCTTTGGCGCCCTGTCTGCCAACCGCATCACCTGCGACGATCTGGTTGTCGCCGTTGGCGATGCCGCAACCTGCTCGGTTGTTAGCTGGTGCGCCAACCAGTGGTGTGGCCGAACCGAGTGCGCCTTGCTGCCGACGACGTTCGACGCCATGCTCACGGTCGCGACGACCATGAAGCCACTCGTCGCCTCGTCGGCCAATGCGCTTTCCGCCATCGCGTTCCGTCCCGAACCGGGCTTGGTCGTGTGTGACCTCGACCTTGTTCGCGAGGCGGACCCCGAGGACCTCAAGCTCGGCTATGTGGTACTTGTTGGCACCATGCTTTCGAGCAGTAAGTCCCGCTGGAATCAGTTTACTGAGACCGTCCCCGAGATCCTCGCGGGCGAGGAGGTCGCGCTCGTCAATGCCGTTCAATGGTCTCAGACTGCCTGCAAGGACGTACTGATGGCCACGAACCCGAGCGCCCGCCATGCGCTCGATTTTGGCAAGACGGGGGAGCGTACCTTGCGCGCTTGCTTGGGCGATGCCGCTTCGCAGGTCCCTGCCTACCAGCTGTTGTCCGAGGGCATGCGCTTTGAGGCGCGCCTAGCACATGATGCCTGCGACTTCGATATCGATTACGTCTTTGAGGTCGATGACTGCCTGGAGGACTTTGGTATCGAGGAACTTGCCTTCGATCTGGAGCCTGCCGCATATATCGAGGAGTTCCGCAAGCAGCAGTTCGCTCGCTCGAACCGCAGCATGTTGCCGCTGCCCGCGGCACTTGGCGCCATTCGTCTAACGAGCGTTGAGGACGAGGTTCTTGAGCGCCATGTTCACGCCTACTTGGCTTCTCGCAAAGAACTTCTCTAAGATTTATTGACATCCATCGTCTTTCGTATCATGTTGAGGGGCGGGTTTTCAATCGGTTGCGGATCGCATGCGATTCCGCCGTTCGGTTGAGACCCGTCCCGTCTTTATAGAGACAATAAGAAAGGAATCTGCATGTCTGAGTTT
>CABRZN010000107.1 GCA_902475445.1 uncultured Collinsella sp. | reverse complement strand
TAATCTTAAGGGCGGGGATCAGCGAGCCGCAGACGCGGGAGTGCGCGATATCGCCTACGACGGCGACCTTCAGACCGTGGAAGTCACCCTTGTGCTCCCAGATGGTGTACAGGTCGAGCAGGGCCTGCGTGGGATGGTTGTGCTTGCCGTCGCCGGCGCAGATAACGCTCGCGGGCGAGTTCTGCGTGACGATGTAGGGAGCACCGGCGTGCTTATCGCGCACGACGATGCAGTCGATCTTGTAGGCGTTGAGGGTCTCGACGGTGTCGACGAGGCTCTCACCCTTGACCGTGGAGGTCGAGGAGCCGCCAAAGTTGAGGCTGTCGGCCGAAAGACGCTTCTCGGCGAGTTCGAAGGAGCTGCGGGTGCGCGTCGAGGGCTCGTTGAACATGTTGACGATGGTCTTGCCCTTGAGCGTGGGGACCTTCTTGATCGCACGCTCGTTGACCTCAGAGAACGCCTTGGCGGTCTCGAGGATGAGTTTGATGTCCTCTTCGGAGTACTCGGTAATGTCGATCAGGTGCTTATGGTTGAACGCCACGGTACTACTCACCTCCCAGCGGCGCGGAGCCCACGTGGGAACCCGGCGCGACGTCGTTAATCTCGACGGCGGTGTGGCCGTCGACTTCCTTGATATATAGGTGCACATTCTCCTCATGCGACGAGGGAACGTTCTTGCCGACAAAGTCCGGCGAGATGGGGAGCTCACGGTGACCGCGGTCAACGAGAACTGCCAGCTCGATGCGGCTCGGACGGCCCAGGTCCATGACGGCATCCAGAGCGGCGCGGATAGTACGGCCCGTATACAGGATGTCGTCCACCAGCACGACGCGCTTGCCGTCGACGCTGAAGGGAATGTTGGTAGCGTGGATCGCGGGAGCGAAATTGGTCGCATAGTCATCGCGGTAGAAGCTGATGTCCAGGCTGCCGAGCGGAACGTCGACGCCCTCGATCTCCTTGATCTCCTCGGCGAGCTTCTTTGCCAGAAGGTCGCCGCGCGTGACGATGCCGACCAGAGCGAGGTCTTCACAGCCCTCGTTGCGCTCGAGAATCTCGTGCGCGATGCGGGTCATCGCTCGATTGACGGCGGTCTCGTCCATGATGACCGCCTTGGGGGAAGTCGTGCCCATCGATCTCCTTCCTCACATGTCTTGACTGCTGACACAGTCAAAAAAATAGATGCCCGACCGCTTAAAGCGGACCAGACACCCACAGGAAGGGCTGCTCTTTGGCAGCTATGTAATTCCATGTGGGTATCTCGTACCCCTTTAATGGTCAAGGGATAGTGTAGCCAACCTCGAGCTTAATTGCGAGCATAAATACAGAACAATCCGTAAACGGAGCCCAATGCTCCATAAACCTATATATATTTGTGGGACGAGCTTGAAAACACACGCACGAGCTGGCATAATCCCCTCTGTTGCACGCAAATCGGATCTACGTCCAGGGCCGTAGCGTGGGCACTATCGCCAAAAGAGGAATATCTCTGTGTAGATTGCGCACAGGGAGCGACTTCTGTGCTATAGTTCAGGCTTGTTTGTTAACGCGACATGTTCGTTTGTCGCCCAAGGAGGGTCAGTTATGTCCAAAGTTTGCGAAGTTTGCGGTAAGCACCCCGTTGCCGGTCGCTCCATCAGCCACTCTCACCGCGTCACCAACCGTAAGTTCCGCCCCAACATCCAGCGCGTTTACGTCGTCGTCGATGGTCACCGTCGCAAGATGAACGTTTGCTCCACCTGCCTCAAGTCCGGCAAGGTTGCGCGCTCCTAAATAAGGTCTTACCAACAAGTACCTCGGACTCTCCGGGTCAAAGACCTCGCGTTCATATAGAACTTACCAAAGGCGTCCTCCACTACGGAGGGCGCCTTTTTCCACTCATTGGGGACAGACTTACATGAGTGTTTTCATGCATTGGGGACAGACGTAACGCATGCCGGCAGCGGTTCGGCCCCTGCCTCAGGCCGCCTCGTTCCAGCCTGTGGTGGCCTTGGTTACGCTTGTAGCGCCGATACCGGTGATACGGGCAATTTGCTTGACCGTGAGATGGGCCCGCCTGAGCCTTAGCAGACAGGCATCGCGTTCGGGGCGTGGCAGGGCCTTGAGCAGCGCAGGATCAATGCTCGGCAGGGCCTCGTGTGCGACGGTAAGGGCATCCTCGTCTGGAATCCGTCGACGCGGAAGAATCTCAACTGACCAGATCCGCTCGGCAACTTCCTTAAGATGCTCGCAATAGCGACGGGAACCCCCGACAATATCGAGCATGGGGGCCGCATCGCAGATATCAAAGGGATCGTATCCCAGCTGGTATGCCTTGTAGCTTAACCAGCGGTAGGCATCAAGCGAGTCGAGCGCACCTTTCACGGGATTGAGATGGATATAATCGAGCAACTGCACCGCCTGCGTGTCCGACTCGACCGCGACCCGCGAATAGCGATTATCAAAGAGATGCCCCGTTCTTCCGGTTTTCCCATTGAAATACTTGGCATAGGCCGTCAGCGCGCACTGCATTGCCTTTGAAAGGTTGTCAAATGGGTCATCAACCATCAAATGGAAGTGGTTGTCCATAAGGCACCAGGCCAACACCGCCACGTCATGGCAAGCAAACCTGTCCGAGATGTCCGATAAGAAACGATATCGGTCAGAGTCATCTTCAAAAATGATCTGTTTGGAGTTGCCACGGTCAAAGACGTGGTAATAGCCGGTGAGCGAAATTTCGCGGGCGCAACGGGGCATGGTCTCTCCTTTCAAAGCCGTACAGGCAACACCTAAAAGGAGAGAAGGAACGCGAAATGCTGAGCCTGTGACCTATTTATATACAATGAACGACAAAAACATGCCCAAAACGACAAAATGACAAATCGATGTCTGTCCCAAATGAGTGAAAGCACACATATAAGTCTGTCCCCAATGAGTGTAATGAACAAACAATGAACAAACTCCACACCATAGCCATGGGGAAACTAGGAATTCGCCCGGAGAAGACGTTCGGCATTTAGTTAAATGGTTAAAACGCTTCAGTTTATTGAAGCGTTTTAGTGTGCCTTTTAGAGGAATCTGACCGTTCGCCGAATAATTTCTTGCTATCATGCAAGGCGTAGGGTAAATCTCCGATCGCAAGGAGACACAAATGGTGAAAAAGTCACCGGAAAACACTACTCCCGCAATTGTGGACAACGTAGAGGCGCTTGAGGCTAAGCTCGCTCAGATGCGAGAGGCCCAGGCGCTTTTTGCTACGTACACGCAGGAGCAGGTCGACAAGATCTTCTATGAGGCCGCCATGGCCGCCAACAAGGCTCGTATCCCGTTGGCGAAGATGGCCATCGAGGAGACCGGCCGCGGCGTTCTTGAGGACAAGGTCATCAAGAACCACTACGCCGCAGAGTACATCTACAACGCTTACAAGAACACCAAGACCTGTGGTGTCCTGGAGCGCGACGAGGCTTATGGCATCACCAAGATCGCCGAGCCCATCGGTATCGTGGGCGCCGTCATCCCGACGACCAACCCCACCTCCACTGCGATCTTCAAGACGCTGATCAGCCTGAAGACCCGCAACGCCATCATCATCTCCCCGCACCCGGCTGCCGCCAAGTGCACCATCGCCGCCGCCAAGCTCGTGCTTGACGCCGCCGTCAAGGCCGGCGCCCCCGAGGGTATCATCGGCTGGGTCGATGTCCCCTCCATCGAGCTGACCAACATGGTCATGCGCGACGTCGACATCATCCTCGCCACCGGTGGCCCGGGCATGGTCAAGGCCGCCTACTCCTCGGGCAAGCCCGCCCTGGGCGTTGGCGCCGGTAACACCCCGGTCGTCATCGACGACACCGCCGACGTGCTGCTCGCCGTCAACTCCATCATCCACTCCAAGACCTTCGACAACGGCATGATCTGCGCTTCCGAGCAGTCCGTGACCGTCATCGACACCATCTATGACCAGGTTAAGGCCGAGTTCCAGAAGCGCGGCTGCTACTTCGTCAAGCAGGGTGCCGAGATGGAGGCCCTGCGTGCCGCCATGTTCAAGAACGGCGCCCTCGATCACCGCATTCCCGGCATGGCTGCCGCCAAGATCGCCGAGCTCGCCGGCATCGAGGTTCCCGCCAAGACCAAGATCCTGATCGCCGAGGTCACCTCCACCGACCCCGCCAAGGAAGAGTTCTCCCACGAGAAGCTCTCCCCGGTCCTGGCCATGTATCACGCCAAGGACTTCCAGGAGGCCGTCGACAAGGCCGAGCACCTGGTGCTCGCCGGTGGCCCGGGCCACACCGCCTCTCTGTACGTGCACCCCGCCCAGGCCGAGAAGATCAGTCTGTTCGAGCACGTCATGAAGGCCTGCCGTATCGTCATCAACACCCCGTCCTCGCACGGCGGCATCGGTGACCTGTACAACTTTGGCATGAAGCCGTCTCTGACCCTGGGCTGCGGCTCCTGGGGCGGCAACTCCGTCTCCGAGAACGTTGGGGTGAAGCACTTGATCAACGTTAAGACTGTGGCCGAGCGCCGTGAGAACATGTTGTGGTTCCGCGCTCCCGAGAAGGTCTACTTCAAGAAGGGTTCCACGCCCGTCGCCCTCGACGAGCTCGGTACCGTCATGGGCAAGAAGCGCGCCTTCATCGTCACCGACCAGTTCCTCTTCAAGAATGGCAACACCCGCGCCATCGAGGCCAAGCTCGACGAGATGGGCATCGCCCACGACTGCTTCTACGACGTCGAGCCCGATCCGTCGCTGCAGTGCGCACGTCGCGGCGCCAAGCAGATGGCTCTCTTTGAGCCTGACGTGATCATCGCCGTCGGCGGTGGCTCCGCTATGGACGCCGGCAAGATCATGTGGATGATGTACGAGCACCCCGAGTGCAAGTTTGAGGACATGGCCATGGACTTCATGGACATCCGCAAGCGTATCTTCACTTTCCCCGAGATGGGCAAGAAGGCCTACTTCGTCGCCGTCCCGACCTCTTCGGGTACCGGCTCCGAGTGCACGCCGTTCGCCATCATCACCGACAAGGAGACCGGCATCAAGTGGCCGCTCGCCGACTACGCGCTGCTCCCCAACATGGCTATCGTCGACGCCGACAACTGCATGACCGCCCCGCGCGGCCTGACCGCTGCCTCCGGCATCGACGTCATGACCCACGCCATCGAGTCCTACGTCTCCATCATGGCTTCCGACTACACCAAGGGCCTCTCCGAGCGCGCTGCTAAGCTCGTCTTCGAGAACCTGCCCTCCAGCTTCACGAACGGCGCCAAGGACCCGCATGCCCGCGAGGAGATGCACAACGCCTCCTGCATGGCCGGTATGGCCTTCGCCAACGCCTTCCTGGGCCTCAACCACTCCATGGCTCACAAGCTCGGCGCCTTCCATCACCTACCCCACGGCCTCGCCAACGCCGTCATCCTGACCCGCGTTATGCGCTACAACGCCGCCGAGGCTCCCGTCAAGATGGGTACCTTCTCCCAGTATCCTTACCCCAACGCGCTGCACAACTACGCCGAGATGGCCAAGTACTGCGGCATCGAGGGCAAGGACGACAAGGAGGTCTTCGAGAACTTCATCACGAAGCTCGAGGAGCTCAAGGACTTCATCGGCGTCAAGAAGACCATCGCCGACTACGGTGTTGACGAGCAGTACTTCCTCGACACCCTCGACGAGATGACCGAGCAGGCATTCAACGACCAGTGCACCGGCGCAAACCCGCGCTACCCGCTCATGAGCGAGATCAAGGAGCTCTACCTGGACGCCTACTACGGCCGCGAGCCTCAGGACTACGCCGTCTGCTAGTTTTAGCACGGTTTTTAACGGCGGGGGTGCACGGGTGTTTCACACACCCCCGCCGTCGCTTCTATCGCATCGTTGAAAGGATGCAACCATGCTGCTACCCGATTCCAAGACCGAGCTCGTCCGCCGTGGCAACAAGGTCGTTTACGACCTGGGCGACAAGATTGTCAAGGTCTTTAACGAGACCAAGCCCGTCTCCGACGTGTTCAACGAGGCTTTGAATCTTGCCCGCATCAATGAGTGCGGCATCCGCAGCCCCAAGGCTCTCGAGGTTTCCCAGCTCGAGAACGCCAACGGCTGGGCGCTCGTGACCGAGAAGGTTCCGGGCACCACCCTTGCCGAGAAGATGACTGCCGAGCCCCAGCGCTTCGGTGAGTACCTCGAGATGTTCGTCGACCTCCAGATCGAGATCCACGGCTACACCTCCCCGCTGCTCAACCGTCAGCGCGACAAGTTCGCCCGCATGATCGACAGCCTTGATCAGCTCAATGCCACCACGCGCTACAACCTTCAGGAGCGTCTGGACGGCATGACCAAGGAGTTCAAGGTCTGCCACGGCGACTTCAACCCCTCCAACGTCATCGTCGGAGGGGTTGAAGTCGCCGTGGCAGACCTTGAACT
>CABRZN010000106.1 GCA_902475445.1 uncultured Collinsella sp. | reverse complement strand
TAATGGCCTGACGGATCCACCACGTGGCGTACGTGGAGAACTTAAAGCCCTTCTGGTAGTCGAACTTCTCGACGGCGCGGATCAGACCGAGGTTGCCCTCCTGGATCAGATCCAGGAACAGCATGCCACGGCCGACATAGCGCTTGGCGATGGAGACGACCAGACGCAGGTTTGCGCTGATGAGCGCCTGCTTGGCCTCAAGACCAACGTTCTCGATACGCGTAAGACGACGCATCTCGGCGCGCGTGAGTTCAATCTCGCCCGCATCGGCAGCCTCGAGCTTCTCGGTAGCCTCGAGACCGGCCTCGATCTTCATGGCCAGATCGACCTCTTCAGATGCGGTCAGCAGGTCGACCTTGCCGATCTCCTTGAGGTACATACGAACCGGGTCGCCGGTCAGCATCACCGTGGAGGCATCGATGCCGCGCACGCGCGAACGCGAACGAGACGTGCGCACGGTGCGCTTCTTCTTGCTCTTGGAAGAGCCCATCTCGGCATCGGCCTGGCGGGCCATCTTAAGCTCGTGATCGTCGAGCGAGCCGGAATCGTGCTCGTCATCGTCGAAGTCGTCGGTATCGTTATCGTCATCGTCAACGTCCATCGGGGCGTCGTCGTTTCCGCTCGCGGAGATAATCTGGATGCCGCTGTTGCGCAGCGCGGAATACACCGCGTTGAGCTGCTCATCAGAAACATCGATATCCTTCAGGGCGACCTGAATCTCGTCCTCGGTTACCGAAGTCCTGTTTGAGCCATTGCCCATGAGCTTTGCAACGTAGGATTCCAGCCCAGTACCCGTGCTCTCAGTCTTTTTTGGCACAGATTCTCCCTTCGTAGTCCACAGGACTCAATACTTTAGCACACACGTAGACCTCTATACCCAAAATAAAGACAGGATATAGGCGAGAATACGCTGGTTGACCACAACATCTAGGCCTGATCGGCACCTGCGGTCTCCAAACCGATCAAACGGAACGGGTCGGCCACGCCACCGATCGACTTTTGGAGCTCGCGCTGGCGCTGTGAATCTTGCACCGCCTGCATCGTCAGCACGCGACGAGCCTCATCGTCGAGTGAACGGTCCTGACGCAACTTGGCCTGCGCGGCTCGCATGCGACGTTTGATGGTGTAGAGCTCGAGCGTATCGAGCATAAAGACGATGTTCGTCTCGGTCGGGTGCTTGCTCGTCGCCGAGATGCGCCCGGCGCTGACAAGCGACGCCGCCTCGGGACACACCGCCCGCGCCGCATCCATGCATGCCGCAGGATCGGTTCCCGGCGGCGTTGCCAGCACGGCCCACGCAATGGACTCGTGACGCGGGTCGACCCACTCGATAGAACAAATGCGATCGGCATACGTGCGGAACAGATCGGGGTAGCTCGTGAGCATCGTCAGCAGCTCGCGCTCCCCCGCCAGGGATTTCCGCTCCAGATCGGTCAAAACAATCGGCATCGACGGAGCTGCCGCCGCGCTTGGACTATCGGCAACGGGCGCAGCGCTTTCCATTCCCGCCGGCACATCGATTGGCGGCAGGTCCTCGTCGACCTCCACCGGTGCGGCCCCATAGGCATCAAGCGGAACGTAGTCGTACGGGTCCTCCTCGACCGGTGCGGACACCGGCGGCGTCGCACCCGCAGCCCAGGCACCGCGAGACGTCCCCTGCGAACCAGACGCCCGACCGCCCGCGCTGCCCGCGCGCTCAGCTTGCACGCGTTGACGCTCGTAGTTCTGCTCACGCCGGCGCTCGGCATCCTCGCGCTTGGCGACATCGCGAAACACACGGCCCGAGCTCGCGCGCACGGTCTCCAGGTCCAAACCCAACAGATCGGCAATCTGGATAAAGTACGTGTCGATCATATAGCTGTCGCGCAGCGGATAGATAAGCGTCAGCGCATCCTCGAGCGCTTTGGCGCGACCGCCCGGCGTGGTAATGTCGCTCGACTCCTGCAGCGAACGGTACACAAAGTCCATGAGGGGCTCGGCGGCATCGATGCGCGCCTGCAGCGCCTCGCCGCCATGCGCCGTGATGAACTCCATGGGGTCGTTGCCGTCGGGAAGCACCACGCAGCGCAGGTCCATCGAATCCTGCTCGATAAACTGAATCGCGCGGCGAGCGGCCTTTTGACCGGCGGCGTCGCCATCGAACATATATACAATGCGCTTGGCAAAGCGGGTTAGCGTCTTTACGTGATGCTCCGTGAGCGCCGTGCCCAGCGTGGCGACGACGTTTTTGATCCCTGCCTCCCAGCAGGCGATGCAGTCGGTATACCCCTCCACCACGATGGCGGTATCCTGCGCGACGATAAATTCCTTGGCCCAGTTAAAGCCGTAGAGGTTTCGCTTTTTATGAAACACGCTCGTCTCGGCAGTGTTGAGGTACTTAGGCTGACCATCGCCCATGATACGCCCGCCAAAGGCGATATTGTGACCCTGCTCATCAAAGATGGGAAACATCACGCGGTCGTAAAACCGGTCGGCAAGCTGTCCGCGCCCACGGCTCACGGCCACGTTGGCGTCGATCATCTCCTGCGGGGTAAAGCCCGCCTGAGACAGGTGCGAAACCAGCGCGTTGCGACCCGGCGCAAAACCCAGGCAGTAGCGTCGACAGACATCGCCACCCATACCGCGGCTGGCAAAGTACTCGCGCGGACGGCTGTCCTTACCGCGCATAAGCATGGTGTGGTAGAACTGGGCCGTCTCGGCGCACAGGTCATAGATGCGGGCACGCTTGGTGCCGCGATCGCGCTGCGCACCGGTATCGTGCAGTTCAATGCCCGCACGATCAGCCAAATAGCGGATCGACTCGGGAAAACTCAGATTCTCGCGCTTCATGATATAGGTGAAGACGTCGCCGCCCTCGCCGCAGCCAAAGCAGTGCCACACCTGCGTAGCAGGGATAATGTGAAACGATGGGGTCTTTTCGCCATGAAACGGACAGCAGCCCCAAAACTCATGGCCGCGGGGCTTGAGCTCAACCGTTTCCTGCACGATGGCAACCAAGTCTGACGCCGCGCGTACCTGATCTTTTTCCTCATCGCTAATCACGGATACTCACCCCCTGCTCACCCAAGTTATGACGGATATCGTCGATGTTACCCTCGACGGTCGCGATCAACTCGTCCAGGGAATCGAACACGCGAGACGGACGCAGCCAGCGCGTAAACGCCAGCGACACGGAAGCGCCATACAGGTCGCCCGCATAGCCGATCAAGTTGGCCTCGAGATGCGCCGAGGCGGCATCATCGGCATAGGTCGGCGGCAGGCCGACGTTAACGGCAGCAGGCCATACGGTATCGTCGACCAGCACCAGACCCTCATAGACGCCATCGGCAGGCACTTGAATGCCGTCGGGCACCTGGATGTTTGCCGTGGGAAAGCCCATATCGGAGCCCTCGTGACGGCCAGCCGCCACAACGCCGCGCAGCATATAGGGACGGCCGAGAAGCTCGGCAGCCAGCTCCACATGACCCTGACCCAGCTCATGGCGGATGCGCGTGGCGCAGATGGTCTGCCCGTTAACGCAGAGCAGGTCGTGACCGTAAACGTCAACCCCACGCTCAGCGCCCCAGGCGCGCATCTCGGCAACGCCCGAAGCCCCGCCGCGGCCGAGCCTAAAGTCGCTGCCTACACGAATGGAGCGAATGTCGATAACACGCGACAACAAAGCCAGAAACCCGACATGGTCGAGTGCCGCCACGGCAGGCGTAAAGGGAACGGCCACCACCGCATCGACCCCGGTTTGAGCCAGGGCATGCAGGCGGTCGGTCGTCGTCATCAATTTTTGGGCGGGCGACGGACTCACCACGACGTCCGGATCAGGATCGAAGGTGACCACGACCGCTTTGCTGCCGCGATCATGTGCATCGCGAATAACCGCTTCGATCAGCTCTTGGTGCCCACGATGCACGCCATCAAACACGCCAATGGCGATCGACGCGGCACCCAAGAACTCGCACCCATCAAAAGCATCGGCAGAAACGATACGGGCCTCATCCAACTCACCCGCGAAAAAGATACGCGCGAGCTCGTGGGGCGCCAGCATCATCGAACACCGCCGATCGCCTGCGGAAAGACGTGCTCCATCACAAAGCGGCCGCCCTCGATACGAGCAAGCGCCTTCAATCCCCCATCGAGCACGAGCGCGAACGGCGCCTTCGCCGTATCGAAGTCCGCAAGCGCGCGTTCAACGGGAATGCGGCGGCCACAAAGCAGGTCGTCTGCAAGATTACCCGGCAAATCGACACGCGTGGCACCTAGGGCGGCGATGGGATCCAGAGCGAAACCGGCAGCGGTCTCGGCAGAGAGCTCCTCTACCGCATGACAGGCGCCAATGGAAACCACGCCGGAGGCCGTACGGCGCAGCGCGGAAATATGCGCAGCGCTATCGCAGGCACGACCCAGATCGCGAGCGAGCGCGCGAATGTAGGTGCCCTTGCTCACCGAGAACGCCACGGTCCACACACATGTATCACCTTCGCCACCCACGGCGATCAGGTCGGCGGCATAGACCTCGACGGGGCGCGGAGGTAGGTCCACCGCATTACCCGCGCGAGCAGACTTGTAGGCGCGAACGCCATTGACCGAGATAGCCGAAAACGCCGGCGGCACCTGCATCTGCGGACCCAGCATGGCGGCCAAGCGCTCACGGGCATAGGCAGGATCGCGGAGCTCGTTGGCAACAGCCACCGTGCGGACGGCCTCGCCCTCCGCGTCATCGGTATTAGTCTCGACACCAAACGAAATGTCGGCAACATAACTTTTGGTATCGAGGGTTAGCATGCCCAGCAGACGGGTCGCCTGGCCCACGCCCACCACCATGACACCCGAGGCCATGGGGTCGAGCGTACCGGCATGGCCGACGCGTCGCTCATGGAGGGCGCGCCGGCACTGCGATACCACGTCATGGGACGTGCAGCCCACCGGCTTATCGACGGCGAGCAGCATATTCAATTGAGAAGGCGTACGACGAGCCATGTACCATCCAAAAAGTTAGAGCTCGACGGTCACCGAAGCGGGATCCTCCCCCACCAGCTCGGCCAGCATGGGAAGTGCCACGGCGAGCGTCTCGCGAATCGTTCCGTTGTTGGAAAAGCCGGCGGCGGCATGATGCCCGCCACCGCCAAAGTTGGCAGCAATCTCGGACACATCGAGGTCACCCTTGGAGCGCAGGTTGCCGCGCACCTTGGTATCGCCCTCGATGCCCTTTAGGAACAGGCAGACCTCAACGCCCATCACCGAACGCACCACATCGACCAGACCGTCGCACTCATCCGAAGTGACGCCGCAGGCCTCGAGGTCGCTCTGGTACGCATAACTATATGCCACGCGACCGTGCGCCACGGTCTTGATACGACCCATAACGATGGACTTGAGATGCAAGAACTCTACGCGCATGCTCTGGTAGACCTCGAGCGCGACGCGCGCCGGATCGGCACCGTGCGCGACCAGGCGCGAGGCGGCATGGAACGCAGCAGCATCGGCGTTTTGGTACTGAAAACGACCGGTATCGGTCACCAGGCCGCACAGCAGGCAGGTCGCGACACCGTTGCGAGCCACAATGCCGCAATTGTCCAAAAAGCGGTCGATGATCATGGCGCAGGCCGCGGCGCCGACGCACCTCAGGCTCAGCTCGGCAAATTCCTCGCGCGCCGGATGGTGATCGAAGCACACCACATGCGACGAGCGGCGGAGCACCTCGGCTGAGTTGTTCAGACGCTCGACGACCGGCACGTCCACCGAGATGAACAGGTCCGGATTGCCGGTATACGCAGATGCCGGCACCAGACGGTCGGCGCCCTCCATAAAGCGGTAGATGCGCGGAACCGGGTCATCGTCTGCCAGCAGCAGGGCAATGTCCTTGTTGGGGAAAAACTTCATAAGCGATAAGCCCAGACCCAGCACGGAGCCCAGGGCGTCACCATCGGGAGACGTATGTCCCGAAATCGCAATGGAGGACGCACCCTCGATGAGCTCGAGGATGCGTCGCTGAATATCTGCAGACTCGCACGATGCGAGGTCGGCGGAATTACTCATCTAAAGCTGCCTCCTGGGCGGCATCCGCTATTGGATAGCCGTCCTCGTCCTTTTCGATCGCAAGCGTGGCGGGAACGTTTTCCAGCGCACGCGTGATGCGCTCGGCCTCATCGGTCGAGCGATCGATGCGAAAATCGAGCTCGGGCGTGACGCGCCAATCGAGCGAGCGGGCCAACAGGCTACGGATGCGGCCCTTGGCGCTGGCGAGCGCCTCCATGACCTCGTCGTAGCGGCTCGCGTCGCACGACACGTACACGCGCGCGAACGAACGGTCCACCGCGACCTCGACCGCGGTCAGGGTGACCAGGTCGAGACGCGGATCGGAAACCTCAAAGAGCAGGATATAACCGAGCTTCTCGCGAAGCTGCTCGCCCAGACGGCGGGTTGCCTGCGTTT
>CABRZN010000105.1 GCA_902475445.1 uncultured Collinsella sp. | reverse complement strand
GGGAGACGGCGAGTTAGCCGGCAGGTCGGCATGTCAATCCTGGTCTAACAGAGCCTTAAATAATCCCCGTCCCAGAAAAATCATTTAGCGGCGGGCGCGAAGCTTTTCGTAGCCGTCGGCAAAGAAGGCGACCGTCGCGGCATCAGACTCGGCGGCGTCGGCGTCGGCGGCAGGCACCACGCCGTGCTCGTCGCTTACCAGGAACAAGGCGCCCTTGAGCTGTGCGGGAATGTCTACGCGCGTGACTGGGATGTCCTTGGTCTGGGCCAGCTGTTCGATGAGCGTCGCCGTGCCGCACAGGCGCTCGTCCGCCGGCGCCACAAAGGCCAGCTCGCCGTCGTTGACGGCAGCAAGCAGCTCGGGCGCCACGCCGGTTTCGTCGGCCTCGGAACGGGCCTCGGCAGAGCGGGCACGCAGCGCCTTGGCTGACGTATCGGCGAGCGGCTCGTACTCCCCCACTGTCATGGCGGCGTTGCCGTTGATGTCGATCACCAGCATGAGTACGCCGTCGTGCGCGGTATAGTCGCCCTCGGCTAGCGACCACTCAACGTGCTGCTTGGCCCAGCTGAGCATGTTATGGGTAAGTGGCTCGCCCTGCACCAGGCGCTCGGACAGCGCGCGGATGTGGCGGTTGAGCATGGGCACCTTTTTGTTGGACATGCGCCAACGGCAGACAAGCGCGGGCTTGTCGAGCGTGAACTTCTCGACCGCCTCCTGATTGGCGCAAAAGTCCTCGTACGCACGCTGATCCTCGGCATTGCCAAACAGCTCGGCATCATCAATCTGGGACATGGTTGTACCTTTCGTGTTAGTCATTCCGTCCTCTTATACCAAAAAGACGGCCCTCCAAACGGAGCAGCCGTCTTTTGCAGAGATTATTTTGACGATATGGTCAGGCGACCGATCAACTTAATGGGATAGAACAACATCCCATTAAGGGTTTTCCAAGTGCCCGAGATTGCCCCGAAAGAGGAGCGCCGCGTACTAAATGTACGCAAGCGACGGTTTGAGGGGCAAGGTCGGGTGCTTGGGAAAGCCCTAGTGCCTAAAATGCCTGGCACCCGTGAAGACCATCGCAATACCATGCTCGTTGCAGGCCTGGATGCTCTCGTCGTCGCGCTTGGAGCCACCGGGCTGGATGATGCAGGTCACGCCGTGTGCGGCAAGCACGTCGACGTTGTCGCGGAACGGGAAGAACGCGTCGCTTGCGCAGGCAAAGCCGCCCTTCTCCACGCCTTCGCGCTCGCAGAAGTCCTCGGCACGCTCGCAGGCCAGCAACGCGGAATCCACGCGGTTGGGCTGACCGGGGCCCATACCAATGCCGGCCTTGCCCTTGGAGACCAGGATGGCGTTGGACTTAACGCCCTTGCAAACCTTCCAGGCAAACTCAAGCTCGGCCATCTCGGCGTCGGTGGGCTTGCGGTCGGTGGGGAACGTAAAGGTCGCGGGATCCTCGGTCACGTGGTCAACTTCCTGCACCAGCATGCCGCCGTCGATGGAGCGCAGCTCCACCTGGGCGCCGTGGTCCACGCCGCTGGTAGCCAGCACGCGCAGGTTGGGACGCTTAGCCATGCGTTCGAGTGCCTCATCGGTGTAGCTCGGGGCGATGATGACCTCGACGAACTGCTTGTTCTGATCGGCAAAGTGCTCAACCAGCTCAAAGGGAACCTCACGGTTGCAGGCGATGATGCCGCCGAAGGCGCTCTTGGGATCGCAGGCAAAAGCGCGGTCGTAGGCGGCCGTGATGTCCTCGGCAACGGCGGAACCGCAGGGGTTCTGATGCTTGAGGATCACGCAGGCCGGCTCGTCGAACTCGCGGACCAGGTTCCAAGCGGCATCGGCGTCCAGATAGTTGTTGTAGCTGAGCGGCTTGCCCTGGATCTGCTCGGAGCCCACGAGCGGGAACTGAGAGCTCGCGGTGTTCTCGCAGCCCTCGGCAAAGCGATAGACCGTGGCCTTCTGCTGCGGGTTCTCGCCATAGCGCAGGTCGTCGACCTTTTCCAGCGAGATCTCGAGCTTGGCAGAGGTGTCCGCCACGTCGCTTGCCTGGGCGGCAAGCCAACGGGAGATAGCCGTGTCGTAGGCGGCGGTAGTCTGGTAGACCTTCACCTGCAGACGGCGACGGGTGGAAAGCGTGGTGCAACCGCCGGTCTCGCGCATCTCGGCCAGGACGGCATCGTAGTCGGCCGGGTCGGAGATGACGGTAACGCTCGCGGCGTTCTTAGCAGCGGAGCGCAGCATGGAGGGACCACCGATGTCGATGTGCTCGATGGCATCCGCAAAGGTGACCTCGGGGTTGGCGACGGTCTTCTCGAACTCGTACAGGTTGACGACGACCAGGTCAATCAGCTTAATGCCGTGCTGAGCGGCCTCCTGCATGTGCTGCTCGGAATCGCGGCGGGCCAGCAGCGCGCCGTGGACCTTGGGGTGCAGCGTCTTGACGCGGCCGTCCATCATCTCGGGATAGCCCGTGAACTCCTCGATGGGGGTTACGGGAACGCCCGCGTCCTCGATGGCACGAGCCGTGCCGCCCGTAGAGATGATCTCGACGCCAAAGTCGTCAACCAGCGTCCGTGCGAAATCGACGACGCCCGTCTTATCGGTAACCGAGATCAACGCGCGTGCGATCTTCACATCAGATCCCATGCAGTCCTCCTGTCTGGTACGCCGCCGTGCTCTGTGAGTCGGTGATACGTCGATCTGCAGCGCTCGCGCAGCGGCATTGAAAATACTGATTCAATGTAGCGCATCGAGCGCATCGATGCACCCCGCAACGAGCGCATGTGCAGAAAAAGTTTGCGAGCGGAGGGGATGGGCACGGCACCGGGCACGGTGAGTTCATGGAACACAGGGGCACCATAATTAGATGCCAATAGCGTGGTAGAACTGTGCTCGATATGCATCCGCAAAAGAAAGAGGCACCATGGTCTCGCGGGTTCTCTACCGACCGTTTGATACCGAAGACTTCGACGCCATCGCGCTGATTCTGCAGCAGCTTTGGCATAACAATTCGGATAACGATAAGTACAACCGCCTTGAGGCCGCGTGCGACCTCGCCTATTGCCTTTCGTCATCGACGTTTTCGCAGGTTGCCGTAATCGACGGTCAGGCGCGTGGCATTTCGCTCGCGCGTGTGGGACAGAGCTCCGGCGCCACCGTTAAGGAACATTGGATGGATACCGAACGCGCGCTGCTATCGCAGATGCGTGAGCTAGAACCCGAGTCGTGCGCCGAGTATCTCTCGTTTGTGCGCGCCACCATTCGAACCAACAACCGCCTGCTCGAGAAAAGCCCACTGCCGCATGACAACGAGGTCACGCTGCTCGCCGTCGATCCCGATGTCCATGGCCTGGGCGTTGGCTCGGTTTTGCTCGATGCCGCGGTCTCGTACCTGTCCTCGCGCGGGGCGACAAGGGCGCACTTGTACACCGACTCTAACTGCTCGTGGAAGTTCTACGAGCTGCACGGCTTTAAGCGCACGGCCACGCACCGCGCCAACCGCGAAGAGCGTCGTCACGACATGCCGCGCGAAAGCTTTCTCTACGAACTCGACCTAACAGCCTAGCCCAAGCAGCCACACCTGGTCATTTAAGAACGTCCCCAATGACTGATCCCCAACAACTAGTCATTTAAGTCTGTCCCCAATGAGTGGCCTAGGGGGTTTGTAGATAGCCTTGGTCAAAAAACATCAAATATGAGTACTGTTACCTTTTTAGTAGCAGCGATTTGGGGCATTTTTGATGCTTATAGGCATGACGACCAGCTGCACGAGCTGACATAACTCCCCAAATGTTCAATAAAATGGGCTCCTAACGAGAAGTACTCTCATTTGGAGCCCATTATTATGTGCAAACATATGTGACCAACGCAGCAACAGTACTCATATTTGGCATTTTTTGTCCACTGTCCCTTGCGCGAAGGTCCGCAGCGGAAAGTTTGACCCGTTTCGATGCACAAAAATGGGATGAATCTTCCCTGGCAACCGCCCAGAAAGATCCACCCCAAAGCAAGCGCTCGCTAGAACGTTCCGCCGCCTCCGCCGACGCCGCCACCGCCGCCACCGGAAAAGCCGCCACCGCTGCCGCCGCTCGAGCTATCGGAACTCGAAGCCAGCTCGCGGATGGTCTCGTGGTACACATCGTTGAACGAATCGAGCGGGGACTCGTTGCCGTAGTGATGGTAATACCACCAGTAGCAGGGGTAGTTGTCGTAGAAATCGTCACTGTTGCGCAGGTCCGCAGGCACGGCTTCGGCCAGCTGTCGCAGCACTTCTTTCGAAACGCCCAGGGCAACGCCCATCACCAGCAACTTGTTCCACAAGATCAGGTCGCTGGGGACGGCCTCCTTCAGACGCGTAAAGTCCTCGAGCCAATGCTTGAGCGCCTTGCAGCGAGCCGCCACCTCGGCGCCCTCCGGCGTGTAGCGGCGGAAGGTGCAGCTCAGGACAAAGCCCACGATCGTGACGGGGATCGAGATCATAGCGGCACCGACGTTGGCGTCCGCAAAGTCGGTATAGATCAGAGAGCCCAGAATGCCAAAGACGATGATGATGCCGAGAACCAAGCCGGCAACCAGGGCGATGGTGCCGTCCGAGGCGATAAGCTCGCGCGTCTCCAGCTTGCCCTTAACCGTGCTTTGATAGTCCTCGAGCTTGTTGCCAACAGATTCAGTACGCTCGCTGGCATACTCCTCCAGCTCGCTAAACGTGCGTGAACGGACGCCGTCTTTATCGGGCTTAACGCCGGCGAAGAAGACCTTGAGCACATCGCGATCGATGCCGTCCTTCTTGGCAGCCTTCCAGGCCTCGTCGGTCACTGTGATGCGATACGTCTGCTCCTCTTTTTCGCGACGGAGCAGACCCTTCTTCTTGGTCTCGGTCGCTTCTTCCAGCTTGATCACGCGGTCGTCGGTGAGCTTCATAAGCGTGGCGATATATGCCTGATCGGGCACGTCGTTCCAGCTCATGAGAGCTGCAAGCACCGCGGGATGGTCGGCCGAGGGCACATCGCGGAAGTACTCGTCCTGAAAGAGCGGCTTGGGTTTGGGCCTGCGCAGCTTAAGCATCACGATCACACCGGTATAGGCAACCGCCACGACAACACACACCACGGCAATCGCGCCGGCAACCGCACGCGCGTGCTCACGGCGAGCGTTGGCCTCGTCGGCCCATTCCTTCTCTTCGCTCAGAATCGTCGACATGCGCTTTTCGCCCGAGACGGCAAGCTGCGGCGCCCAGTCGCTGGGGAAGGCGATGCGTGCCTCGGCGAATTCGCCCTCATGCACGCAGGGAATGGTATAGGTGACCATGGGCTCGTCCGCATCGAGCGACACGTCGCCCGTCAGCGGGCCGTGGCCCCATGCGCGGAAGTTATCGCCCTTGACGGCAGCCGTCCCGGCAGCGGCATTTGCAAAGTAGACTTCCATCTCGACGTCATCGGAGTCCGCCGACCAGCCGTCGCCGACGAATTTCCAGTAGAGCTCGGCGGTATCGGCCCAGTTCATAACCGCACCGGTCATGGAATAACTCACGTAGTAGATTGCGCTGTCGCCGCTCTCGTGAGGGCTGAACACCTTAATCTTTACGCCGTCGTCGGACTGTTCCACCGTGTAAACGCCGTCGTCGCCTTTATTTGCGCTGTCGACCTTGTTAAACGCAGTGTCGTCTTCCTCGACGCTCAGCACATTGACGACCACCGAGCCGCCTTGCTGGTTAGAGCCTGTATTGATATCCCAATACACGCCGTTGATGTCGTCGTCGAAATCGAACTGGCGTCCCTCGACAACGGTCAGCGAGCCATCGGCCTCAACCGTGGCACCGATATAGGTTTGGCTCATGGAGTAGCCGTCGGCGTGCGCGACGGCAGGCAGCAGCAACAACGCAAGCGCGACGAGTGCGCAGACGGAAGCGAACCGCGCAAACAGGCGGCGCTGCCGACAGGGCTGGGCAACGGGGGCGTTCATAGGCACATCCTTTGTCTGTGGTACCAGTAGCGTCATTGTCCCACGTTTGCGGGTTCATGTGACGAACATCTAGGCCAGCGGAGCGTCAAAACGGGACAAAAGTCACGCCCGTGGCCGGCACCTGGGGACGTTCCTTATCTGTCGGCAATCTGGGACACTCCTTGGCATGACCTGCGCCAGCAATAGATACCACTTCACAGCTCCGTCACAGGTGTAGCGGCTTTGTGTGGGCGCGGCAGGCGCTGTTTGAGTCTGCGGTCGAAGGGCATAAAGCAGTTGAGCGAAAACGGTTTGCCCCTTTGCCGTCCGCTTGAGGATCATGTCCCCCTTTTCCGCGGAAACCCCGGCAGTTGCGAAGAGCTGCCGGGGTTTCTGTCGTTTGTGAGGCTAAGTCGGTACGCAGCGATCGAGACCTTGAGCCGCAAACCCACCGTGCGCAATGCGCACCGCCGCCAACTTGTGAGCGCAGCAACGCCTTCCCTGCCAAGCCCCGCGCTATACTCGTCCGC
>CABRZN010000104.1 GCA_902475445.1 uncultured Collinsella sp. | reverse complement strand
GTTGCCGATATTGAGCTTGAGTATGCGCTCACCCTCGTCCTCCATACGGGCGGCCTCGTCGACGACGGGACCGCGCACGTCATACAGGACGTTATCGAGCTTGGTGGATTTAGAAAAAGTACGCATGGTGGTGCTCCTTGCAATTTGAGCTGAGGGATGGGGTTCGGGCTTGGAATCGTTGCGGGGTGATGATGCCTCGCCTTGATCGGCGTCGCCGGCAAGCAACCAGGTAACATCGACCTCCAAAATACGAGCGAGCAGCTCAGCCACATCGCGCCGCGGGATCGTCTTGCCGCTCACATATTGGCTCATCTGACTCTTGCCGAGTTTTTTGCCGAGCATCTCCGATGCGCGGATCACGTCCGACTGGCGAACGTCGCGATCGGACATAGCCTGTCGCAGGCGATCGCTAAACGTCTCTTGGGCCACAGGAACCTCCTCGCTGGCAAAGTTCAATTTATAGAACACGAATTGAACCGAGGTTCAATTTAGTAAGCAGTATAGCGCCGCGCCTCATTCGAAAGTTCAATTTCATAAGAAAACGTACCGAACTCCGAGGTTTGCCCAAAGCGGACAATGGCGTGTACGCGTTTAGAGGTATTCAAGGAATCGAGCGGCGGCAAGCGAAACGTCAGCCGTGCGATATATCGCATTGATCTGCCGATGGGGATGTCCCTCGAGCGAACGCACGGCAACATCGAACTGACAACGGCGCAAGATGAGCGCGGGAAGAATACTCACGCCCAGGCCGTCCTCGACCATGGCCATAATCGCATAGTCATCCCAGGTCGACAGCTTAGAGCGCACCGCCAGGCCCGCGCGGCGAAACAGCGGCGTAATCTCGTCGTCGCTACCGCGTTCCAGCAGGATAAACTGCTCGTTGGCCAAATCGGCAAGGGAAACGACCTCCGCGGTGGCAAGCGAGGAGTCCGCTGGCACCACGGCCATCAGCTCGTCTTGCACCAACGGTCGCGACGCCATGCCGGCGCCGCGTGGCTCGCGCGGAATAAAGCCCAGGTCGCAGCGGCCCTCTGCCACCCATTGTTCGATCTCTGAATAGTCGCCCATCAGCAACTCATAATCGACATCCGGATGATCGGCGCGAAAGCGCGCAATCACCGGCGGCAGCACGTGGGTCGCCACACTCGAAAACGTACCGATGCAGATTTTGCCGCGCATGAGTCCACGCATCTCATCCACCCGTCGCTGCAAGCGAGTGAATTCCTCGCAGAGCGCCTCGACAGCCGGCATGACCTGCCGCCCGTCGGCAGAAAGAGCCACGCCCTCGCGACTGCGGTCGAGCACCTTAAAACCCCAGTCGGCCTCAAGATCGGCCACCATACGGCTCACGCCCGACTGCGAATAGCTCAGGCGCTCGGCAGCACGCGTATAGCTTCCGGCGCGCACCGTCTCCAGCAGCACCTGCATCTTTTGAATATTCGTTTCCACGGCACCCTTCCACCTTTGCATGAGTTTTTGTCATGTTCTCCATGCATTATATTCGCTTTTCTTCTAGAGCCAGTTCACCCATAGTGAACATGCTCAGATATAGAGGGGATGTCAGCGCATGAACAACGGACTGTTTACGTACTTAGCAGCATTGCTATTGTTTGGCTCCAACGGCATCATCGCCGCCGCCATCGCGCTGCCGAGCTCCGATATCGTGCTACTGCGCACGTTTTTGGGCGCACTCTCGCTTGTCACCATCCTCGCCATCACCCAACGCCATAAGTTGCAGGCGCCATCTCGCCCCCGCGAAGCCGCGGCCCTCCTCCTCTCGGGAGCCGCGCTGGGCACCAGCTGGATTTTTCTGTTCCGCGCCTACCAGACGATCGGCGTCGGCGTATCCTCGCTGCTGTACTACTGCGGCCCCATCATCGTTATGGCGCTCTCCCCACTCATCTTTGGCGAAAAACTGACCGGCGGCAAAATCGCCGGGTTTATCGCCGTCGCCTGCGGCGCCTTCCTCATCGCGGCACAAGGTCTGGGCGGCAATATGCCCATTGCGGGTATCGCTTGCGGCATCGTCTCGGCCTTCTGCTACGCATTGATGGTCATCGCCAGCAAGGGCGCGCCACACATCGAAGGCCTCGAGAACTCCACGCTCCAGGTGAGCGCCGCCTTTGTGACCGCGCTGGTCCTCACGCTCATCACGCAGGGTGCTCCCTCATTCCTGCCCGCCGGCGTCGCCGCCAGTATTGATTGGCGCGCCGTCGTCATGCTCGGCGTCGTCAACACCGGCATCGGCTGCCTGCTCTACTTTAGTGCCGTCGCCAAACTGCCCGTGCAGACCGTCGCCGTCGTCGGCTACCTCGAGCCGCTTTCGGCCGTCGTGTTCTCGGCCGTCCTTTTGGGCGAAACCATAACACCGGTCCGCCTGATGGGCGCCGCGCTTATCATCGGCGGCGCGATTTTTTGCGAACTCGCCGGCAAGCGCGCAAGCGCCAAGGCTGGCATAGCCCAGACAGCACGTGCTTAAAAGCCCCTGTTTTGAAATGCTACCTACGTACATAAATAATCCCCAGCTGGGGATTATTGTCTAAAATAACCTGATGTGCCAAACTGCTCTTGTATGTATAAAGACGGCATAAAGATTATCTGTCCTAGACAGATAACCGGATGTCAAAGGGAGTCCACGTGGCACACAACAAACTGGAGGCAAGCCCCCAAGACCAGCGTGGTCAAGGCGGGCACGGAGCCATCCCCCTCTCCGCTGGCATGCTGCTCGTAACGCTCGGCGTCGTCTATGGCGACATCGGCACGAGCCCCATGTACACCATGAAATCAATCGTCGCCAACAACGGCGGCATCGGTACCGTCAGCGAGGACATGATCCTGGGCGCGCTTTCGCTCGTCATCTGGACCATGACGCTCGTGACCACGGTCAAGTACGTGGTAATCGCCATGAAGGCCGACAACCACAACGAAGGCGGCATCTTCGCCCTGTTTAGCCTGGTGCGCAAGGTGGCACCGTGGCTGATTCTCCCCGCCATGATCGGCGGTGCGGCGCTACTCGCCGACGGCATCCTCACCCCCGCTGTCACGGTCACCACAGCCATCGAGGGTCTGCGCACCATCGAGTGGGGCCACGCGCTGTTGGGTGACGGGCAAACTAACGTCATCATTATTACCATCATCATTATCTGCGGCCTGTTTGCCATGCAGCGCGCTGGCACCTCGTCAATCGGCAAGCTGTTCGGTCCGCTCATGACGCTGTGGTTCCTGTTCCTGGCAGGCGCCGGTCTGTTCAACATGCTCGGCAACCTGTCCATCTTGCGCGCGCTCAACCCCATCCGCGGCGTCATGTTTCTGTTCTCGCCCATCAACCACTCGGGCATCATGGTGCTCGGCTTCGTCTTCCTGTCGACGACCGGCGCCGAGGCGCTCTATTCAGACATGGGCCACGTGGGCAAGGCCAACATCTACGCATCCTGGCCGTTTGTTAAGGCGGCGCTTATCCTTAACTACCTGGGTCAGGGCGCTTGGCTGCTCGCAAACAATTCCAATCCCCAGATGCTCGCGATGGATATCGTCAACCCGTTCTATATGATGCTCCCTGAGCCCCTGCGCCCCTTTGCCATCGTGCTTTCGGCCGTGGCGGCCATCATTGCCTCGCAGGCGCTCATCACCGGCTCGTTCTCGCTGGTATCCGAGGCCACGCGCCTCAACCTTATGCCGCACCTGCGCATCCACTACCCCAGCGACACCAAGGGTCAGCTCTATATTCCGCTCGTCAACAACATCATGTGGGTCGGCTGCATCTTCATCGTGCTGCTGTTCCAGAACTCCGAGCGCATGGAGAGCGCCTATGGCCTCGCCATTACCGTGACCATGCTTATGACCACGACGCTTTTGACGAGCTATATCGTCGGCATTCTCAAGCACAGACTGAGCGCCTGCGTCTTCGCCCTGCTTTTTGGCGCCATTGAGCTGTGCTTCTTCGCTTCATGCCTCACCATGTTCTTTGACGGCGGCTACGTCATGATCTTCCTGGCCGCGCTGCTGTTTGGCCTTATGTATGTGTGGCGCCGCGGCACCGCCATCGAGCGCACGCAGACGATCCTGCTGCCCGTCTCCAAGTACATCGATCAGCTCAACCGCCTGCGCAACGACGAGACCTATCCCGTGCTCGCCGACAATCTGGTATTTCTCACCAACAGCCCCGACCCGCTCACACTCGACCGCGACGTGCTCTATTCCATCCTGGACAAGCACCCCAAGCGCGCCAAGGCATATTGGTTCATCAACGTGCACGTTACCGACGAACCCTATACGCACGAGTATTCCGTCGAGACCTTTGGCACGGACTTTTTGTTCCGCGTGCGCCTGGACCTGGGCTTTAAGGTCAACCAGCGCGTCAACGCCTATCTGCGTCAGATCGTTGGCGACCTGATGGCATCGGGCGAGCTGCCGCCGCAACATCACACCTACTCCATCTACGAGACGCGCGGCAACGTGGGCGATTTCCGCTTTTGTATGCTGCGCAAGATGCTTGCCCCCGAAACGGACATCAACCGCAATGACCACCGCGTGATGGCCATCAAGTACGCCGTCCGCCGCGCCTGCGGAAGCCCGGCACGCTGGTACGGTCTCGAGAACTCGGCCATCATCATCGAGTACGTACCGCTCTTTGCCCGCATGCGCCCGGCCGTCAAACTTGTGCGCACCCAGGTGCCGCTCGAAGTTCAGATCGAAGAGGCCGAGGAAATGGAGGTCGACATCTTCTCGGACGACTTGGTCAACGGCAACGAGGCCGGCAAGAGCATGAACGTCGATCCCACCGAGCTGCTCGAGAGCGTCGCCGATACGCCCGAACAGCAACTCGACGGACTCGAGAGCACCCAGTTCAACGACGCCAACTTCTAACACGCCACCAGCCATTGACGACAACGGCCTCGCATCTCATAAGAGGTGCGAGGCCGTTTTATGTCGCAACGGACCAGTGAGCTACGAACGACGCGGCTCGGGAACCACGAGCCTATCGGGGCTCGCGCCCTCGGCATCCATCAGGCTCACGTAGCGAATCGACGGATCCCCATACATCGCGTAGTAATAATTGCCCGTGCGCGCGCTAAAGCATCCGGTGTAGATAGTCTTCTCGAACTTGCCATCGCCCATCCTGGACGCTCCCTCGATCATCACCACGCCCTCGAGCGAGCGGAACATGCGAACGACGTTTTCGGTCTCGCTCTCCTTTTGTGGGTAATTGGCATTGAGGTACGCCGCCTTTACAAAACGGCTCGGCGAATAGCAATCGCCCGGAATGCCGCGCATGCCGGCACCGGCTCCATAGGGCTTAAGCTCGGCGCCACGCCATGTCGCCGTCTGCGGAAAATCGCTTGTGGCCGTGATATAGGTGCGCAGGTTTTCCATGTGCCACGGGAAAGTCGGCTGATTGGCAAGGGTGTCGACCGGATTGTCGTATACATGCAGGCCGTCAGCCATCATCTCGACCACGATGCTGCGTTGGCTGTCGCCGATAATCCAATGGAGCAGTGACACGCCCAGCCCCTCTCCGGCAGATTTGGCGACAATCACCGTGTCGCGCAGCGCGGCCTCGACCTCATCGACCGTCGAGAACGTCGCTGCCACCCACAGGGGAAACTCATAGGCCGCGATATTGTTCTTGCCGTCGACAGGGCCATCGGCATACTCGGCATAGCCGGGGAAGTTGAGCCCCGCCACAGCCAGACCCGCATCGTTACCGCAGTCGAAAAACATAGGGTAGTTCTCGTAATCGATGCACATGCCGATTACCGCGTGCGCCGCCGACGCATCGTCGATAAACGAATACGGAATGTGGAACCCGCGCGGCATCACGCGAACCTGTTGGCCGTAGTCAAAGCTCCAGTCGAGGTTGCGGCCTAGATACATGTGGCCAGAATTATCGGTAAATCGAATGCTCGTACACATAGCGCCTCCTAGCTTTACGTTCCTGCTAAGGTTATTGTCACCAAACAAAAAGGCGCTAAACACAAAAGCCCGGACATGACAACAATGTCACGCCCGGACCAAAAGAGACGAAGTGCGGTGCTTTGGTCCCCTTAGACCAACTTTCCTAGACAGTGGTCAATCATGTGTTGAATCATCTGCGCCTCGAAGCCCACAAAGTCCTGCTTGCGCTCGCGCATCTTGCCGTCGACGATCACGTCATAAGCGACCTTGCACTTGATATAGCGCGTGGACTTGGTGACCTCCTCGTGCGTCAGGCAGCTCTCCTCCATCTTGCTGGCGCCCAGGCCAAACACCAGACGGGGGTTGTAGAGCACGTGGGGCTCGCCGGCATCGTCCAGGTAGACGCAAACCTTCTTGGTAACGCCAATCTGGTTAGCGGCCAAGCAGCCGGCATCGTCGAGCGACTTGATGGTATCGATCAGGTCCTGAGCAACCGACTCGTCCTCGACAGTCGCAACCTCGCAACGCTGGGACAGGATAGCCTCGTCGTGGCAAAGCTCTTTAATCATACGTTCCTCCATAGGGGTCGTTGTAACCGCTT
>CABRZN010000103.1 GCA_902475445.1 uncultured Collinsella sp. | reverse complement strand
CGGTCTTTCATGCAGCAGGGGCTCTCAATGTTTTTATGTCCTGCTCATATCGTCTGCATACGTCACTTCAGAAGACCTGCTTTGATAATCCATGGCGCAGGAAATAACAATGCATCCGGCTAGAACGAAAAGCCACTCGTAGGTCATGAATAGTGCCGTCCGAACCGCCGAACCAGCTGGGTCAGTCTTGTCGAGGATGTTTGCAAAGAAACCAATCTGTTTGCCGACTCCCCCTAAATCAGATGTTCCATAAGTCCCATACATATTTGGATTACAGACATCTTTAACAATCCAAATTCCCCAGATCAACAACACGAAAAAGGCTGGATTTCTGAGCAACCGACGGGCTTCACATCTAATCAGTCGCAGAAGTTGCATTATCTGCCTCCCCGATCAAATCCAAAAACCGCTTTTCCAGACTTCTGTCTTTGTAGGAGTTTTCTTCCTTAACGAGAAGTCTGCCTTGATGGAGAAACGCAAAAGATGTCGCAACTTTCTCCAATTCATCTAGGTTATGGCTTGAAATGAGCACCGTTTTATCCCGTTTGTCCTTCAACGACAGCAGGAGATCACGCACCTCAATCACACCCACTGGATCGAGCCCGTTTATGGGTTCATCCATGATGAGTAGTTGCGGGTCGCCTAGAAGAGCCGTTCCGATATCCAGACGACGCTTCATGCCGAGCGAGTATTGTTTTACCGATGCATCCGCCGCATTTTCTAGTCCAACGGCAGCGAGCACTCGATTAACTTCACTTTTCGGCAGCCCCCACTCGATACAGCGTGAGATCAAGTTTTCTCGACCGGTTAAGTTCAAGAATGCCCCACAGCCGTCGGGGACGAATCCGATATTTCTGCGTGCTCTTGCCAGACCTGCTCTCCCAGACTCGCCGAAAAAACTGATTGAACCTTTCGTTGCTTTAAGCAAGCCAAGAAGAATATCAATCAACGTACTCTTCCCCGCGCCGTTCTCCCCAACGAGAGCGCACACTTCGCCCTCATCTATATCAAATGAAACATCAGACAACGCCCAGTTTTTGCCGTAGCGCTTTGATAGATCCTTGATTGAAATCGCATTACCCATGTCTCATGAACCTCATTAAAAAAGGCAGCGCGGCCGACGGATGGCAGTTATCGACCACGCTGCTTACCCTCTGCTGTCTTAACCAGCATTAACGTTCGCGTTGCTAGAAATGAACATATACGCCAAAACAGCTACAGCGCGAACACGGGTGGTAATTGCGGCAGCCACCACCGCCACCCTGCACGTTGCTACACGGATCGATTACCCAGTTCATAATTACCTCCTTTCGATTTATCGTCTGTTTTAATACTTCGTTATCGTATATCGATAACCTTATGATTTCAAGAACTATTTTCAAATTTATTAAGGCTCCTACCGATCGTTTGCGGTAGGAGCCTTGCATGCATACGTGTTTGTCTTCTTGTCTTCTTATTCTGTTTTGTTATTCCTTAGAGAGATCTACTACGTAAACCTCTGTGGGCAATATCTCGGAGGGGTCGGGATTGCGTCTTTGCAAAATCTTATTCCGCGCACGCGCGATGGTAAGTTCCTCAAGTTCTATTTCACTCACGCGACGGATCAAATCTCCCGGCTGACAATCCAACTCAACACAGATATCGAGCAATGTCTTCAAACGTATAGCCTTAATTTTTGCATTACGGATTTTAGAAATGTTAGCTGGCGTATGCCCAGTCGCTCTTATTAGATCGGCATTTGTTTTCCCGGTCTTGAGCAAAAGTGTCTCAACCTCAATAATGAGATAATCCATGGTCAATCACCTAGACCAAATCATCGGACTGGGACTGCAAAAGCGCCCCATAGCGCCAGAAGATCGACAAAGCGAAAGCAACCATCATTGCAATGATGGATCCCACATCCAACGTGATGCCCGAGTCACCAATCTGAAGGAGAGCGGAATTCATACGACAGCTCAACATACAATTGCCCATCATTATTTTTAAAACGCTGCCAATCTGCAGGGAGCCCATCACAGCATTAATTGCAAATAGGCAAGCAATAACGGCAATCATCCGTGCATGTCGAATAGTAAAAGGCGATTGACGACGGGCGACATCGAAGCTGATGCTTAACAATGTAAACTCCCCTGCAAGGAGCAAAACCGCCCATAGCGCCAAGTTTGGAAGCGCGATGCTGCCGCCCTCACCAAGCTCAACGACCCCCTCGATTACCACTGCGCCATTCAAAATGCTATGGCATGCAACAATAAATGCCGAACCAAAGACGGCGATAGTAGCGATGGCTATAAGTACCAGCATGGCACAAAGAACCATTCCGATTTTTCTCATGTTATCGAACGACATCTCAATTCTTTGAGCGCTATTCGCCATAGTAACTCCTTTTGCCATCCAGCAGATCTTATTCAATTATTTTATCGTTACCGGAAACTCTTCTCTACAAGAAAAGGGGCGCTCCCTCATCGGGAACGCCCCGTCATGCAAGGTTATAGTCAATCCCTACAGCGCGCCGGAGCCGGCTTGCATCATGCCGCCGGGGCCCGAGGTCACGCCGGCGCTCACGGGCGCGGCGTTGCCGGTGTGCGGTGCCGCCGGGGCGGTATCGCCACCGAGCGTGCCCGCCGGACGCGGTGCCGGGATCTCGCCCGTGCCGTGGCTAAAGACAAACTTGCCATCGGCCACGTCGCATAGGACGGTATCGCCCTCGCCCCACTCGCCGGCCAGAAGCTCCTCGGACAGCGGGTCCTCGATGAGCTTTTGAATAGCACGGCGCAGCGGACGCGCACCGTTGGTGAGGTCGGTACCCTCGGCCACGATCTTGTCGTACGCCGCATCGGTGAGCTTGATGTTCATGCCGTTGGCAATCAAACGCTGACGTAGGTCGTCCACCAGCAGGTGCGCGATCTTGGTGAGATTCTCGCCCGAGAGCTTCTGGAACACCACAATGTCGTCGATGCGGTTGAGCAGCTCGGGGCGGAACAGGCGCTTGAGCTCGCCCATCGCGCGACCGCGGATCTCGCTCGACGTGAGACCCTGTTCGCCGGTAGTGCCAAAGCCAACGCTCGCATCCTGCGCAATCTCGCGGGCACCCACGTTGGACGTCATGATGATCACGGTGTTGCGGAAGTCGACCGTCTTGCCCTGGCTATCGGTCAGGCGGCCCTCCTCCAGCACCTGCAGCAAGATGTTGAAGATATCGGGGTGCGCCTTCTCGATCTCGTCGAACAGCACGACCGAGTACGGGTGACGACGAACGGCCTTGGTGAGCTGGCCGCCCTCGTCGTGACCGACGTAACCAGGAGGGCTACCGATGAGCTTGGAGACCTCGAACTCGCTACCGAACTCGGACATATCGAAGCTGATGAGCGCATCCTTGCTGCCAAAGAGGTACTCGGCGAGCGTCTTGGCGAGCTCGGTCTTGCCCGTGCCGGTGGGACCCAGGAAGATAAAGCTGCCGCCGGGGCGACGCGGATCCTTGAGCGGCGAGCGGCTGCGGCGCACGGCCTTGGCGACGGCCTCGACGGCCTCGTCCTGGCCGATAATGCGGGTCTTGAGCACGCTTTCGGTCTGCAGCAGGCGACGGCTCTCGCTCTCGGTGAGCGAGGAAACCGGCACGCCAGAGGTCACGGACACGATGTCGGCAATCTGACTCACATCGATGGTGAGCGGGCTGGCGTCGAGCTCGGCGGTCCAGGCAGCCTTGGCCTCGGCGAGTTCAATCTCGGCGGCCTTCTGCTGCTCGGTGATCTCGGCGGCCTTGTTCATATCGTCGCTCTCGGTGGCCTCCTGCGCGGCGGCCTTGAGCTCCTCGATGCGATGCTCGGCCTCGCGCACCGGCTCGGGCGCACGATTCGCGGCGATGCGAGCGCGGGCACCGGCCTCGTCGATGAGGTCGATGGCCTTATCGGGCAGGAAGCGATCCTGGATGTAGCGGTTGGAAAGGTTCGCGGCGGCCTCGATAGCACCCTGCGTATAGCGCACATGGTGGTGCTCCTCGTAGCGCGGCTTGAGCGCAGTCAGGATCTTGACCGTGTCCTCGACGCTCGGCTCCTCGACATCGATGGTCTGGAAGCGACGCTCAAAGGCCGGGTCCTTGGTGAGGTACTTGCGGAATTCCTCGGCCGTGGTGGCGCCGATAATCTGAAAGGCACCGCGCGCGAGCACGGGCTTGAGCATGGAGCTCGCGTCGATGGAACCCTCGGCAGAACCGGCGCCGATGATGGTGTGCATCTCGTCGATAAACAGGATGACGTCGTCGGCTTCGGTCGCCTCCTGGATCACGTTCTTGAGACGCTCCTCAAACTCGCCGCGATACTTGGCACCCGCCACGAGGCCCGGCAGGTCGAGCGTCCAGATATTTTGGTTCATGAGGTTCTCGGGCACGTTGCCGGCAGCGATCTGCTGCGCCAGGCCCTCGACGATGGCCGTCTTGCCCACGCCGGGGTCGCCCAAGATAAGCGGGTTGTTCTTGGTGCGACGCGAAAGGATCTCCATCATACGCTGGACTTCCTTTTCACGGCCGATCACCGGATCGAGTTCGCCGTCGCGCGCCTTCTGCGTAAGGTTGGTCGCGAACTGCTTAAGCGTATCGGTGCCGCTCCCCTTTTGCTGGGAGGCATCCGAGCCGCTAAAGAACGGCAGGCCCGTACCGGGACGACCAGCACCGGCGCCAGCGAGCGGGCGCTTCTTATCCTGGTCCTTGGCGGTGAGTTTCTCGATAGCCTTTTTGATGGAGGCGGACGACACGCCCAAGCGCATGAGGATGTCCATGGCCATGCCGTTGCCCTCTTCGACGATACCGATGAGCAAGTGCTCAGTCGACACGTAGGTCTGGTTGTTCTCACGCGCCACGCGGAATGAACGCTCCATCACGCTAATGACGAGCGGCGTAAAGGCGAGCTTGGCCGCCTCGGTCTCCTCACTGGGCTCGGGAACCGTGGTCTGAACCTCTTTGAGAGTATCCATGATGTCATCGTAGGAGATGTCGAGCGAACGCAGCGCCTCGGCGGCAATGCCCTCGTCCTCCTTGGCGAGTGCGAGCAGCAGGTGCTCGGTACCCACCTTATTTGAGTGAAGATCGAGCGCTTCTTGCTTGGCCATGGACATGACCTTGCGCGCGCGATCGGTAAAACGGTCTAACATGCTAGTTCCTCTTAGACGAGCTAGTTTTTTCAAACGCAAAGCGCCGCCCGCGGCAGCGCTTTGGTCTCTTTACCCATATGGAGTATATGTTAACCGTTGGGACCTTTCCCGCCCGTAGCCGCGCGACAACGTCTACAAAAAAGGAATTGCCAGGTGCCTCTGCATCGGCCCAACGAGCGTGGATTTTCGGACACCCATTCCACGAGCGTGGATAATCTCCCGTTTTGAGCCCGTAAACAGGCCAAAAACGGGAGATTATCCACGTTCATGTTTTGCGGATCAGTTTCATTTGCACCAATTAGCTGGTGTGGCGCCAGCGAGAGTCGGTGAGCGTACGCGCCACGCCCAGGCCAACGGGCAGAAACGCCACAATGAGCACTGCACGCACAAACCAGCCGAGCATATTGACCGTGTCGAAGGTGCACATGTAATACATCGAGCGATACAGATACAAGCCCGGCACCATAATGACAATCGATGGCACCGTGAGGGCGATACGTGGGTAGGTGAGCTTGATTTCGGCTAAGCTCGCGAGCAGCCCCGATACCAGCGCGCCGATAAACGCTGCCGCCTCGGGAGGCATACCTACGCTCAGGCCCAGAAAGGGAAACAGCGTCGGCGCATCGACGAGCGTAAGGCGCAAGGTATTGGACACGGCGCCGATCAGCCCAGCTGCCGCGGCCATCTTTACCGGGCTGTTGAACATCACCGAGAAGCCGAATACGCCAACAAAGCTCATCACCACGCGCAGGAGCGTAAGGGCAAGCGGCGAAAGGCCGAGCGGGGCAAAATCATCCGGTGCCAGCCCCACACACTCGGCAACCATCCAGCCCACAAGGGTCGCCATCACAATAATCGACACGGCATACGAAAGACGCTCAATGCCGCTTCGCATATCGAGCTTAGCGATGTCGAGGCCTGCCGTAATGAGGGGAAAGCCGGGAATCACAAAGAGCATGGCGCCGATATAGCCTTCTTGGTGCGACATTGCCCCCGGTACGACCTGGCCAAGGCCGAGCAATGCCAGCAGATACGAAACGCAAGCGAGCGCAACGCCAATCGTCAGCGCGCTAAACTGGCCAAGACCCTGCTTGAGAATATGAGAGCGAGCAAAGTTGCCGACACCAGCGCCTACGAATGCGCAGGCCATCTCGATAGGGCCGCCGCCGAGCAAAAAGACGAAGGCGCCGCAAGCACAAGCTGCCGCAAGGCCCTGTTGCCAGGGAGAGTAATCGGGTTTTGAACTCTCAACGGTCTTGAGCATCTCGTGGTATTCGTGCACGGTAAACCGGCGCCCATACGTCTCGATTTCCTTTAGGAAGCTCTCCATCATCCAAATGCGATGGGTATTGACTCCCGTTGTGGGCAGGCTGACAACCTCGTTAAAGCAGTGGCCATCTTCGATGCAGGTGCACTCAAACGACAGAAGACTTAAGTCAACGTGGACGGTGACACCGAGTACGGCGGCGACGCGATTCATGGTATCGCGTACACGCC
>CABRZN010000102.1 GCA_902475445.1 uncultured Collinsella sp. | reverse complement strand
TATCGATAGCCTCGACGATGGCGTGGACGCAATCGTAAGCGTCGGCGGCAAACTGGTTGGGCGTCTCGTCGTAGGCATCCTTATAGGCCTTGACGAAGTCGGCATTCTTCTCATCGTCAGCCGAAAACGGGGTCATGAGCAGTACGCCCTCGGCAAGAGAGGTATCGAAGCCTTCCACAGAGAGCAGGCCGTCCATGCCATCGGTACCCATGAGGGTCATGTCGTAGCCCATGTCCTTGGCGTTCTTGAGCAAAACGGACGCCGGCGTGTAGTAGATCGGCGCAAAGATGAGCGTGGCGCCGGCCTCCTCGGCCTTGGTGAGCTGGTTGGTAAAGCTCGTGGAAGAGTCGTCCTTAAAGGTCTCGGTATCGACGATGTCGAGCCTGGACGCCTTGGCCTGCTCGGCAAAAGCGTCGGCAACGCCCGAGCTATACGTATCGCCGGAGTTGTAGAACAGGGCGATCTTGGCATCCGCGTACTTCTCGGCCAAGAACTTTGCGGCGCTGGCGCCCATGGTGGGATCGGTGAAGCAAACCTGGAAAACCGTGGTCTTATCCTTGGTAACGTCGAGCGACGAGGCCGAAGGCGTGACCATGAGCATGTCGTCGGCAATCTCGCCCGAGACGGCGACGGCAGCACCGGTCGTGACGGGGCCGACGAGCGCCTGCATGCCCCAGTCGCACAGGGTATTGAAGGCGTTGATGGCCTTCTCGCCGTCAGCGACGTCATCCTCAGACTTAAGCGAGAGTTTGAGGTCCTTGGTCGAAAAATCCTTGGCGGCGAGCTTGGCACCCTTCTCGGCCGAAACGCCATAGGTTGCCGCGGCGCCGGTCAGAGGGCCGATGACACCGATCTTGAAGGTCTTGCCGTCATCGGCGGAGCCGCCGTCCGAGCCACCCGACGAGCAACCAGCGAGTGCCGCGGTGCTACCGAACGCCGCGGCGCCAGCCAAGAAACTCCTGCGGTTAAGTACGTTGTTGATGCTAAACATGGTGTCCCCCTTTTCGCTGGCCGCGGTGCGGCCGTCTTGCGGTACAGGGCAAACCTTATGGTGCAAACGTTGACAGTTTGTTACGGAGTTCCGTTTGTAGCGAGCATGTTTCCAATGTTTCCGCAGCGTTTCGGGGGTGCCGTTTTGTGCGACTCCTGTTGCCTGGCGAGCACGCGCCCTCTGTTCACGCTAGAATGCACTCAACCTTTAAGCGGTTAATCCATCCATAAGATGCACGAAGGAGCTATCTATGAGCGAACCCCTGCGCACCGTGAACGTCGGTCTGATCGGTCTGGGAACCGTCGGCGGCGGCGTGGCCCGTCTGATCAAGAGCCACCACGATGAGTACCTGGCAGCCTACGGCATCGACCTTAAGCTGACCCGTGCCTGCGCGCTTGCTTGGGAGCAGGCCGAGGCGGCAGGCATTGAGCGCGAGGCCTTTACGAGTGACTGGCACGACGTCGTCACCGACCCCGCCGTCGACATCGTCGTCGAGCTGATCGGCGGCGAGCATCCCGCAACCGAGATATTCACCACCGCCTTCGAGAACGGCAAGCACGTCGTCTCTGCCAACAAGGCCCTGCTGGGCCGTCATGTCGAGACGCTCGCCGAGAAGGCGCGCGCGTGCGGCGTGCAGATTAAGTGCGAGGCCAGCTGCGGCGGTGGCATCCCCATCGTAAGCACGCTCGAGCACGACCTGGTGGGCAACAAGATCCTGACCATCGCCGGTATCCTTAACGGCACCACCAACTACATCCTGTCGCGCATGGACGCCGAGGGCGCCGATTACGCTGACGTGCTCGCCGACGCCCAGGCAAAGGGCTATGCCGAGGCCGACCCGTCCGCCGACGTCGACGGCTTCGACGCCGCCAGCAAGACGGCAATCCTCGCTTCCATCGGCTTTGGCACCCGCGTGACCACCGACGATGTCTACCAGCAGGGTATCCGTACCATCGGCGCCGAGGACATTGCCCAGGCCCGCGAGCTCGGCTACACCATTAAGCTGCTCGGCATCGCCCGCAATACCGACGCCGGCGTCGACGTCCGCGTGCATCCCACGCTGATCCCCGCCGACCACATGCTTGCCAAGGTCAACGGCGCCATGAACGCTGTCTACGTGGTAGGCGACGCCGTGGGCGAAACCATGTTCTACGGTGCCGGCGCAGGCTCCTTCCCCACCGCAAGCGCCGTCGTGGGCGATATCCTGTCGCTCTCCGAACAGATCAGCCGCGGCGTGGCTCCGCTGCCCGAGATTGAGCCCTATGGTCACAACCTCGCCTTTAAGCCCATGGACGAGCTCCAGACCAAGTACTATGTGCGCCTGAAGGTCGCCGACCGCGTGGGCGCCTTGTCCGAGACGGTCGACATCTTTGCCAAGCACAACATCTCGATCTCGCTCATCAACCAGGTCGAGGACGGCAAGTCGGGCGTCAGCGATGCCTGCTCGGTCATCTTCTTGACGCACCGCGCACTCGAGAAGGACGTCCAGGCTGCCGCCGCCGAGCTTGCCAGCGTCGACTGCGTGGCCGAGGTCGCCAACGTCCTGCGCATCGAGGACGTTGAGGCTTGGACCGAAGGCGTCATGGCGAACTAGCTCAACGCTCGCCTAGCAATACACGCTTTGAGGGCTCCCGTCCGATGCGGGACGGGAGCCCTTTTGTCTCCTGCCCTAAGCACAACGGCAGAGCACATTTGCGCGAGCCGCTCATCGGTAACGCGGGCTACCGTTCACCGATATGCAAACACGGCCGATTCCAGTTACGGCTACGCTGTGCTGCGAATGTCCGCCCGCGATGAGAGGAAATACCATGTTGCTCGAGGGTAAGAAAGCAATCATCACCGGAGGCACGCGCGGTATCGGCTATGCCATCGCCTGCCGTTTTATTGAGGAAGGCGCTGCCGTCACCGTCTTCGGCTCTCGTCAGGAGACCGCCGACGCCGCCGTTGAGAAGTTGACCGCAGCCTATCCCGAGGCCAAGGTCTGGGGCCGTTCCTGCGACCTCACCTCGCTCGAGGCCGTGACCGAGGCCTTTACCCAGGCTGCATCCGACATGGGCGGCTTGGACACGGTCGTCAACAATGCCGGCATCTCCCAGCGCTCACCCCTTTTGGACTACACGGCCGAGGAGTTCGCTAAGGTTATGGACCTCAACGTCGTCGCCGTCTTTAATGGCCACGAGGCTGCCGCCAAGATCATGACCGAGGCCGGCCACGGCGGCACCATCACCACCACGAGCTCGATGGTCGCTAAGTACGGTCAGCCCTCCGGCGTTGGCTACCCCACGTCCAAGTTCGCCGTCAACGGCATGGTCCAGTCGCTCTCGCGCGAGCTCGCCCCCGTGGGCATTCGCGTCAATGCCGTTGCACCCGGCGTAACCAAAACCGATATGGTCGCCAACCTGCCCGAAGAGGTTATTAAGCCCATCGTCGCCACCATTCCGCTGGGTCGCATGGGCGAGCCCGAGGATGTCGCCAACGCCTTTGTTTTCCTGGCGAGCGACATGTCCTCCTACGTCACGGGCGCCGTGCTCCCCGTCGACGGAGCCGCCCGCTCTTAAGGGACCACAAGCCTCAGCTCCCAGCCTCAACATAGTCCAACAAAGAAGGCGCGCCGTCTGCATCAACTGCAGGCAGCGCGCCTTCTTCTGTTTGAAAGGGAAGCTGTGTCCCGGAATTCCGACTCAGACCGGGACGCAGCTTCCCTCAGGGCCATGTTTCGGAAAGAGTGCCCCGTTTTGAACGCCGATTCTGGGATACCGTTTCCGCAACGGGTCTCTCGCGGAAACTGCATCCCACTCTGAGCGCCCATTCCGGGACACAGTTTCCCAACGGCCCCCGTTTCGGAAACCACATCCCGTTCCGAGCCTTCAAAGCGGGACGCGGCTTCCCCGAGAGAGTATCGACTACTTGCCGTCGTCGTCCTCGGCTTCTTCTCTTGCATAGAGCTCCAGCATGCGGCGGCGGTATTCGCGCACGGCGAGCTTGGCGCGCTCCAGGCGGCGACGCTCGCGCGGGGTCAGCTCGGACGGGTCGACCTCATCACCATAGGTCTTATCGGCAAGAAGATGCGCCGCGTCCACGATGCGGGCATCGATGTGGCCGCTCGCCGCCTCGGCGGAAAGACGCTCGGCAATCGTATCGAGCGTAGGCAAGCCCTCGAATACGCGACCATGGCCATGCGAAGTCAGCAGCTCGTGCTCACGTGCGAGCAGGCTCGCCAAATCGTGATGGGCGCGCAGGATGTCGAGCGCATCGGATGGATGCTCGGCAACTTCTGCCACGGCGGCGACCGGCGCGGCGTCGACCACGCGGTAGAAGAGCTGCGCGAGCAACGGCATCAAGAACACCGTGATGGCACCGGCAGCAACCATGACCGACGCAATATCTTGCGACAGCGCGCCCGCGTTGACGGCAACGCTTGTCACGGCAACGATGATCGGCAGGGCCGTGGTGCAGTACAGGGCCACGGTAATGCGACCATACGCCGACACATCGCGCGTCGCAGGACAAATGCTCATAGAAATAAGAATGGGCACGGCACGAATAATCAACAACGCCACGATAAAGCCCACGAGCAGACCCGGGCGCGACGCCACGGCCGTCAGATCGATCTTTGCGCCCGATACGGTAAAGAATACCGGAATCAAAAAGCCGTAGGCCAGGCCATCGAGCTTGGTCTCGAGCGTATGGTTGCCCTCGGGGATGATATAGCGCAAGACAAAGCCGGCGGCAAAAGAACCCAACACGATGTCGAGATCAAAGACGGCCGAGAACGCCACGAGTGTGACCAGGATGAGCACCGTCAGGCGCACGAAGGTCTGCGACGTGGTATCGGCGCGTTCCTCGACAAACGCAAAGAAGCGGCTGCCGACACGCTTGGAGCGGCTTGGGACCACAGCCAGCAACACGCAAACCACCGCAAACAAGCCAAGGATTACGAGCGTTTGGATGCCAGTGCGGGCAGACAGCAGCACCGACATGGCGAGCACAGGGCCGAGCTCGCCCCAGGTGCCATACGCGAGAATCGAGTCGCCCACACGCGTGCCAGTGAGCGAGCGCTCACGCATGATGGGCACGAGCGTGCCGAGCGCCGTCGAAGTGAGGGCAAGCGTCACGGCGATACCGTCGAAATGACTGACTGAGAACCACGGGGTAAAGCGCACGGCAAGCCAGGCGATACCAAACGTGACGACCCACGTCGCCAAGCCGTAGCGCCCCTCGACGCCCGTGATGCTCTTGGGGTCGATCTCAAAGCCGGCAAGCAGGAACAAGAAGGCCAGGCCCAGCTCGGACACAAGCGAGACCTCAGCATCTACATGGATGACGCCGAGCATATGGGGTCCCAGCACCGCGCCGAGCACGAGCAAAAAGACCGTCTCGGGAACGGGTTTTCCGGGAATCGCCGAGGCGATAAAAGGA
This sequence comes from uncultured Collinsella sp., assembly GCA_902475445.1. Classification (GTDB taxonomy): domain Bacteria; phylum Actinomycetota; class Coriobacteriia; order Coriobacteriales; family Coriobacteriaceae; genus Collinsella. Next base: position 1,245 of record CABRZN010000102.1, on the reverse strand, counting down.
CTCGCAAAGGCCACGAGTGCGATGATGGCGAGCGAAACGAATGCCATGTGATGCCTTTCTCTTGTTTGCGCTTCACTGTAGCACCCTCGCCGTCCTCAACGCGCCGCGAGCTGTCGTATCATAGTGAGGTTTACAAACATGTGGCTCAAGGCGACCGCAGGGCAGACCCCGCAAACCGACCGCTGCCGCATACCGTACCGTACGCCCAACCGATCAGGAAGGCAGGAACCAATGGTCTCTCGTATCTACGTGGAGAAGAAACCCGGGTTCGACGTCGAGGCTCAGCAGCTCAAGGGCGAGCTGACCGAAATTCTCGGCATCAAGGGCATCGAGGCCCTGAGGATCATCAACCGCTACGACGTCGAGGGCATCGACGAGGAGCTTTTCCGCTCCTGCGTGCCGACCGTCTTTAGCGAGCCCCAGGTCGATGTGACCTACGACGAGCTCCCCGCAAGCGATGGCGCCGTCTTTGCCGTCGAATTCCTGCCTGGCCAGTTTGACCAGCGCGCCGACTCCGCCAGCGAGTGCGTGCAGCTCATCAGCCAGGGCGAGCGCCCCGCCGTGCGCTCCGCCAAGGTCTATATCATCTCGGGCGCTCTGGACGAAGCCGCCATCGAGGCCATCAAGCACTACGTGGTGAACCCCGTCGAGGCGCGCATCGCCTCGCTCGACCTGCCCGAGACACTGTACATGGAGACCCCCGAGCCCCAGCCCGTCGAGGTGCTCGACGGCTTCCGCGAGCTCGACGAGGCCGGCCTTGCCGCCTTTATCGCCGATCGCGGCCTTGCCATGGACGAGGCGGACATCGCCTTCTGCCAGCAGTACTTCCGCGATGAGGACCGCGACCCCACCATCACCGAGATCCGCGTGATCGACACCTACTGGTCCGACCACTGCCGCCACACCACCTTCGGCACCGTCCTGGACGACGTGACGATCGACGACGCCGTGGTGCAGCAAGCCTTCGACCGCTACATGGAGATGCGCCACGAACTCGGTCGCGACGCCAAGCCCGTCTGCCTCATGGACATGGGCACCATCGGCGCCAAGTACCTCAAGAAGACCGGCGTAATGACCGATGTCGATGAGTCCGAGGAGATCAACGCCTGCACCGTCAAGGTGAAGGTCGATGTCGATGGCGAGGACCAGGACTGGCTGTTCCTGTTTAAGAACGAGACCCACAACCACCCGACCGAGATCGAGCCCTTCGGCGGTGCCGCCACCTGCGTGGGCGGTGCCATCCGC
>CABRZN010000101.1 GCA_902475445.1 uncultured Collinsella sp. | reverse complement strand
GCCGACGCCAAGACCCTCAACCGCGCCACCGGCGTCATCCTCGTCATCCTCGGCAGCGGCCTGAGCCTGCTCGGCGGCACGGGCGGCTGCGGCGCGGGCGGCAACCTGAGCATAGGACTCCTCGTTTCGCTCGGGGAAGTTTGCCAGCACGTGCTCGAATTTGGCGAAGTCCTCGTCCCAGCGCGTAGAGGGCACGGCAAAGAAGACCTGCTTGACCTTGAAGTCGCCCGATGCGAGCTCCTTGCGGAAGAGCTCGGCCACGGCCTCGGCATCAAAGCCGTTGTTGTCGCAGCCCCATGCGCCCAGCACGAGCTTCTCGCGACCCAACTCGTCGCAGATGGCGAGCACAAAGCGAATGCGGTCGCGCAGGGCATCCAGCAGAGCATCGTCGCTCACGCGATACTCCTGGCAGGCGCGCTTAACGTTGGGCGCGGCGGCCACGATCACGTCGGCGTATGCATGCACGTGATTGCGGTCGAAGCGCACCGCAGGCACCACTAGGGCACGGTTACGATAGAGCTCGCAGTTGATGTTGCGGCGACGGTTCTCGCCGTACCACTTACGCTGCCTATCGAGAACGTTGTACAGATACGAATCGGCGCACAGCGTGGCCTCCTGGCCCAGATAACCCTGAATATATCCACCGCCCGGATTGGTAAACGAGGCAAAGGCGAGCACGGCCATGTCGCAGAACTGCGCATAGCCGCGACCGTTATCGAGGATTGCCTGCGTGGCGGAGGCATCAAGCACAGTGACCTCGGGCAGGACCGGAGCGGGCTCCTCAGCAGGCGCGGACTCAGCTTCGGCGATTTCCTCGGCAGGCTCCTCGACGGGCTCGGGCGCCGCCTCGGTCTCGGGCGCTGCCTCGACCTCGGCAGTCTCCGCGTTCTCGACGTCCTCGGCGACCTGCTCTTCGGGGGCCACAGCACTCTGAACCTTGGACTTCATCGCCGCGACAAAGCCGGCAGGCATACCGTCAAACTCGCGAACACCGGCAAGCGAACGCTCGATATCCTTGGCGCACGCTTCGGACACAGTTGCCACGTGACGCTCGGCGGCCTTGGCACGGGCCTCGCGCTTGGGATTGGGCTGACCCGCTCGGTTGGACCTGCGGTTACGGTTCCTGTTGTCGACGTCTGCCATACGTGGCCACCTTTCCTGTCGCTGCCGCTATCGGCTTTTCCCATCCATGATACCCCGCCGCGCACAAAAAAAGACGGCCCCGAAGGACCGCCTTTCGCATCGTTTTACCGTGTCCGGCAGGAAGCATCGCAATGCCGTGCTTTAATCGCGACGGCCGAGGATGTTCAGAATGCGCAGGAACACGTTGATGATGTCCACGAACAGGTTGGATGCCATGAGCACGGCGTTGGGCAGCGTGGGCGGCACCGTCGTTGCCACATAGGTGTCGTAGCCGATGAAGCCGGCGAACACCACGATCACGATCAGGTCGGTGATGGACTGCGAAACGCCCATGAACATCAGCACGATCTCGACCAGAATCGTGGCAAGCAGGATGCCAAAACCAATGCCATACACACGCTGGAAGAACTTGGGGAAGGTCACGCCCAACGCACCAAAGACAAAGGTGATGGCGGCCGTGGCGATAAAGGCGGTGTTAATGGTAGGCAGGTCGTAGTTGGCAAGACCAAACGACGCCGTCAGGCCAAAGGTGCTCGCAAAGACCACGTAGCCCACGAGTGACAGGCCCACGGACTGTTTGCTGGCAGCAGCCGACATCATGACCATGCCGACGATGGTCAAAATAAATGAGCCAAAGACCAGCGGCAAAGCGGCGCCGCTCATCATCATGCGCGCAAACGACATGGTGCTCGTAAAGTAAACACCGGCGCCCATGGCGCAAAAGCCCAAAAAGATCAGAGCAGACATGACAAGGTTGTACGCGCGCGGCGACATCTCCTTGGCACGGCTTGCGCCGGTCTCGATGGGGCCATTCTGATAGCCCTGGATATCGTTCATAATTTCGTCCTTTCAAAAAGCACCGCGACGGCGCCGTAGCTGACAAGTTTCCTGCCATTGTACCCGAACGCCACGCGTTCTTACCTGCGGCGCTCGCTCTCGAGTGTTCGGTCGAACGCCCACACCCACCAACGCATCACGTGTGCCTGCGAGCCGTCTGCCCGCTCGCGCGTCTGGTCCTCCAGATACAACTCGGTCGCGTGCCCGCCAAAACGCACCTTATAGGTTGCCGTACGAATGCCGTGAACCGTCAGGCCAAACTCAGTGGTCGAGACAATCTCGTCAATCGTAAAGCAACGACCGTCGACCCAGCAGACGGTGACCGGCACGACCTGTCCGCCCGCGAGGATGCGAGCCACGACGTCCACATACTGCTTGTGCACGCGCCGAGTTTTGCCATCTGTCTGTCGATATTCCATGCCTCCTATTATCGAACGCATGTTTGCATGTTGTAAAGCGAACAGGCTGTGGTTTTGGGGTGTCGGAGCGATCGCATGTGTCCGCATGGCGTGTTAGCAAAAAGAACACCCGCGGTCAACAGGGATAATATTCAATTTTAGTGCCAAAAAATTCACTGCTCCCATCAGAACTCGGTAAAGAAACCCGCAGGAGGTGATACGATTTATCATGTTTCTGTAACGTGCCTGCAAACTTCGAGAAAGCCCATATATGGACGTAACGTTCTCAACCTTCCTCGGCCAACTTGTGTCGAACCCAGTCCTTGCCGTCACCGTGATCCTCGCGCTCGGCGCCATCTTCGTCAATGGATGGACCGACGCACCCAACGCCATCGCGACCTGCGTCACTACGCGTTGCATGCCCGCCCGCGCCGCTATTCTCATGAGTGCCGCATTCAACTTCCTTGGCGTGCTCATCATGACGCACTTTAACGCGAGCGTCGCCAACACCATCTCCCATATTGTCGACTTTGGCGGAAACAGCACCATGGCGCTCGCCTGTCTGTGCGCGGCGCTGTTCTCCATCGTCGTCTACGGCGCCACAGCGTCGCGTTTTGGCATCCCCACCTCGCAAAGCCACAGCCTTATCGCCGGCCTGACCGGTGCCGCCATCGCCCTCGGCGGTGCGAGCAGCGTCAACGTCCACGAGTGGATGAAGGTCATCTACGGCCTGGCGCTCTCCATCGGTCTGGGCTTTGTCATGGGCTGGGTCCTGTGCAAGCTCGTCTCGATTCTTTTCGCCGCCGCCAACAGGCGACGTGCCAATGTCTTCTTTAAATACGCTCAGATCGCGAGCGCCGCCGCCATGAGCTTTATGCACGGCGCGCAGGATGGACAGAAGTTCATCGGCGTGCTCTTTTTAGGCGTGGCCTTTGCCAGCGGCCAGACGAGCGTCGGCGATGCCGGCATCCCCATCTGGATTATGCTGCTATGCTCGGCCACCATGGGCATCGGCACCAGCGTGGGCGGCGAGCGCATCATCAAGTCCGTTGGCCAGAGCATGGTCAAGCTCGAAAAGTACCAGGGCTTCTCCGCCGACCTGGCGGGCGCCGCGAACCTGCTGCTTGCCACCCTTACCGGCATCCCCGTGTCCTCCACGCACATCAAGACCTGCGCCATCATGGGCGTCGGTGCCGTCAAACGCCTCTCGGCCATCAATTTCGGCGTCGTCAAGGACATGATGTTCACCTGGTTCTTCACCTTCCCCGCCTGCGGACTCATCAGCTTTGTCATGGCCAAGCTGTTCATGATGTTCATCTAGTCAAACCGAACGTCCATCCGGACCGTAACACCTCGCCCACCCGTCTTCGCCTCGAAAGGACCCACTCATGGCAAAGAAACCCGATTCGTTCTACTTTGACAACTACGTCGCCTGCGCCGACCTCGCCGTCCAGGCCGCCGAGCTGCTTACCAAGATTTTCGAGAACTTCGATTCCGCAAAGATTCACGATATGCTCGACAAGATGCATGCGATCGAGCATGCGGCCGACAAGAAGCACCATGAGCTTGAGGACGCCCTGCTCACGGCCTTTATCACCCCGCTTGAGCGCGAGGACCTGGACCTGATGAGCTGCTCGCTCGACACCGTGCTCGACCGTATCGAGGGCGTCGTGCAGCGCGTCTACTTCACCAACATCCAGAGCATCCATCCCGACGCCATCGTCATCGCCCACAAGGTGACCGACGCCTGCCGCGCCATGAAGGACCTGATGGTCGAGCTGCCTAACTACCGCAAGTCCAAGACGCTGCGCGAGCTCGTCATCCAGATCAACACCATCGAGTCCGAGGCCGACGAGCTCTATATCAACGCCATGCGTAACCTGCACGTTAACGGCAAGGACCCGCTCGAGGTCATCGCTTGGCGTGACGTGTATGCCTTCCTGGAGTACTGCGCCGACTGCTGCGAGAATGTGGCCGATGTCGTGGATTCGATTGTCATGAAGAACAGTTAATTGGGAGTACGTGTCCCACCGGTCGCGGGCCCGGCCACTAATAACCTTTTTCACTCCGGCTGCAAGCAGAGTCGTTCAAAAGGTTATTAGTGGCCGGGCCCGCTCCCTTATGCACCACCATTGGGAACTTTGGCTGATAGATTTAGCGCGACGGGGGTTTGGCTGAAGGGACCTTTGGTATCCGTTCGGACACTTTGGCCCTTGATGAGCGTTTGGCTGATTGCTGTTTTGGGTACTGTTTGGGTTACTTTGGGTTTGTTTGATTTTTAATTGTTGGAGGGCTTGTATGTCTTATTTGGATCTGGCTCGGTCTCGGTATTCTTGTCGCGAATTTGAGAATCGTTCTGTTGAGCAAACTGTTGTGGATGCCATTGTTGAGGCTGGGCGTATTGCTCCTTCTGCTTGTAATAATCATCCTTCTCGTGTGATGGTGCTGGATACGCCTGAGCTGTTGGAGAAGGCTGCTGCTTGTCAGCCTCGGTTTGCTCGTGATGGGTCTATCTTTGGCGCTCCGCTTGTCTTCCTTATTTGCAGCGTTACCGATGATGCTTGGGTGCGCCCGTATGACCAGATGAATTCCAGTGAAATCGATACGTCCATCGTGTGTGATCAGATGATGATGGAGGCCACCGAGCAGGGCCTGGGAACGTGCTGGGTATGCCATTTTAAGCCTGAGGTGGCAGAGGAGCAGTTCAATCTGCCCAAGGGCGTCTATCCCTATCACATGCTCGTCTGTGGCTATCCCGCCGACCACATCGCCGATCCCGAGCATCGCGAGGCCCGCACTATTCCCCTCTCCAACTTCCTCCTCAAGTAGTTTTTAGACATACCTTAAAATCTACCTTTTACCACGCGCCCTTCGCCGAGTTCTGTCCTATCGCATGCAGAGCTCGGCGTTTTGTTTCCCAACCCGTATACAGCCACAAAAAAGGAGCCCGCAGGTGCGAGCTCCTCTTAAGGACACTAGATTGTAGCTCTGATGCTAGTCCAGGTCGTCGGCGGCAAAGTTGTCGATCGGGGCGAAGGGATCGGCCACGGGGACAACCGGGTCAGCGACGGGCAGCGGCTCGGCGGGAACAGTCACCGCAGGAGAAGCGGCAGAACCGACCGGCGTGGAGGCCATGAGGTCGGCCGGGAAGGAGTTCTGGGCATCGTCCATGAAGTGCTGGATGAGCTTGAGGTACTCGGCCTTGAACTCCTCGCGGGAAGCCTTGAGACGATCGATTTCCTCGAGCTCGGCCTGCTTTTCGGTCAGAGCCTGGCGGATAACCTCGCGGGCCTTGGCGTCAGCCTCGTTGCGGATACGCTCAGCGTTCTCGTTGGCATCGTTGACGATGGTCTCAGCGGTCTGCTGGGCAGCGATCAGGGCAGCGGAAATCTGGCGCTCCTGAGCGGAGAAGTCAGGGGCGGGAGCAGCCACGGGGGCGGCAGGAACGGCTTGGGCGGTGGCATCCTGAGCCTGGGCAAGCTGAGCCTGCGCATCGGCAAGCTGCTGCTCGGTAGCAGTCAGGCGACCCTTAAGGTCGACGATCTTAGCGAGCATAGCGTCAACCTCGGAGGACAGCGTCTCCAAGAAGACGTCGACCTCGGCGGGATCGTAGCCACGCTTGGCCTCAGAGAAAGTCTGAGCCTGGATGTCTGCAGGGGTAATAGCCATAACAAGTCTCCTTTTTCATCGCCTCGGCGCTACACGCCCGACGTAAGTTACTAAGTCAGTTCTATACGAGTATACCTATAAGAAGCTGCAGAACCAGCCTCTGCACCAACTGCAACGCAATAATCGCAACGACCGGCGAAAAATCGATACCGCCCATCGGCGGGATGAAACGACGGAACAGGTTGAGCCACGGACCGCACACGCTATCGAGCACCGCAGCAATATCCTGAAGCAAACCACCCTGCTTCATGGGAATCCACGTCATAAAGCAGTAGACGACAATGAGCGTGGAATAGAAGTTGAACAGCGTGTTGACCAGCTGGACGATAGTGTAGATGTTGATGGGAATCTCCTCGTCTTGTCTTTACTTAAGGTAGCCGTCGGCACGAAGCTTCTTGAGATCGGAATCTTTGACCTCGCAGCCGGCGGGCAGCACCATGAACACGCGGTCGCCCACCTCCTTGACCGTGGCACCCAGACCGCAGGCAAAGCCGTAAGAGAAGTCCAAGACGCGCTTAGCAACTTCGGTGCGTACGCCCACAAAAATCAGTGCGACAGGCTGCTTGGTGCGAACGCGGCGCACCACGGTCTCCACGTCGTCATAGCTCTCGGGGCGCAGGACATAGGCCGGCAGCTGCGGCGTGGCGTTGATGATATTGCTCGCATAGGCCGAGGCATCGCTCGGTGCAGGCGCGGGTGCAGCGGCGGCACGGGCGCGGGTGTTCTCGGCGTAGCTCGACGGCGTGTCATAGGCACCAGGACGATAACCGCTCGCAACGCTGTCCTGCGAGCGCGAAGGCGGGTTATACGTCGTGGCATGGCGGGAGTCATCGCCGACCAGCTGACCGGAG
>CABRZN010000100.1 GCA_902475445.1 uncultured Collinsella sp. | reverse complement strand
TCAAAGATATGGCACCGTGGGGACACATGTATGTCAATCCTGGTCTAACAGAGCCTTATTTAATCATTTGATCCCCGCGCCCGCTGCGAGCGAGGGGCGATTCGAACGCTTTCGTTCGCGAACAGTTCTGTCACCTTAATGCCGCGCGAGGCGCGCACCGGCGACTTCGCGGCAATAATGGCAGTAAGACAACCAAGAGGGGGGAACGGAATCCATGGCGCTGATCTATATCGTTGAGGACGACGAGCCCATTCGTCGCGAGCTTGCCGATATCCTTGCCCGTGCCGGTTTTGAGGTCGAGGCCTGCGAATCGTTCGAGCACGTCTCGCGCGATATTCTCGCTGCCGCGCCCGATCTGGTACTGCTCGACCTCACGCTTCCTGTCAAAGACGGCCAACACATCTGCCACGAAGTCCGTCGCGAATCCGAGGTCCCCATCATCGTCCTCACTTCGCGCACGACCGAGATCGACGAGGTCATGGCCATGACGCTCGGCGCGGACGATTTTATTTCCAAGCCCTATAGCGCCCGCGTCCTCGTGGCGCGCATCAACGCGCTGATGCGCCGCACCACGGCGGCAGGCGAGCGTAGCACCATGGTCCACAAGGGGCTGGAACTCGACCTCGCCCGCTCCGCGGTCACCAACACGGCAACCGGCGACAGCACCGAGCTCACCAAAAACGAGCTGCGCATCCTCTCTCTGCTCCTGAGCCGCGCGGGCAAGATTGTCTCGCGCTCGGCCATCATGCAGGACCTGTGGGACTCCGATGCCTTCGTGGACGACAACACGCTCACCGTCAACATCAACCGCCTGCGCACCACGCTCGACAAGATCGGCGTCAAGGGGTATCTGACCACGCATCGCGGCCAGGGCTATTCGGTCTAGGTGCCAGCTATGTCGTTTGGCAAGTTCTTTAAAGATGCGCTGTTGCCCGTCGCCGTGTGGACGTGCGGCGTGCTGCTGAGCTGCTTTGTGCTGACGGTTGCCGGGGCCCCGGCATCTATCGTGGTCGTGGCGGTCGGTGTGTCCTTTATCTTTGGCATGCTCGGCATCGTGATCGAGTACGCGCGCCGTCGTCGATTTTTGCACCAGCTGGAGCGCGCGGCCGACGAGCTGGAAAGCCCTGCGTGGGTGCAGGAGATGGTGCAGTGTCCGACCTATGCCGAGGGCGAGCTCGAATACGAAGTCCTGCGCCGCGTGGGCAAGGCGGCTTGCGATGAGGTAGCGGAAGGGCGACGTCAAACCGATGACTATCGCGACTATATCGAGAGCTGGGTCCACGAGGCCAAGCTGCCTCTGGCGGCGGCCCATCTGATTTTGGAAAACCTGGATGGCAGCGAAGACGACCTGTCGCGTGTGGATGACCTGGGTCGCGAGCTGGCTCGCGTGGAGCGCTATATCGACCAGGCGCTGTACTACGCGCGCTCGGAAGTCGTGGAGCGCGACTACCTGATTCGTCGCTGGGATCTCAAGACCTTGGTGACGGGCGCGATTAAAGCCAACGCGCGCGAGCTTATCGCGGCGCACGTGGCTCCGGTGTGCGAGAACCTCGACTTTGAGGTCTTTACCGACGAGAAGTGGCTCGAGTTTATTCTAGGCCAGCTTATTCAGAACAGCATCAAATATGCGCGCGAGGACGGCGCAAAGATCGTGTTTTCGGGCGCGTTGCTGGACGAGGGCCTGGCGAGCGAACGCATCGAGCTTACCGTCGCGGACAACGGCTGCGGCGTGAGCGCGGCCGACCTGCCGCGCGTGTTCGAGAAAGGTTTTACCGGCGACAACGGCCGCACCACCAAGCGCGCAACGGGCATCGGCCTCTACCTGGTGGCGCGCCTGTGCTCCAAGATGGGCATCGACGTCACCGCGGCATCCGACTCCGGCGAAGGCTTCGTCGTAACATTCGCGTTTTCAACGAATAAGTTTCAATATTTCGAGTAACGCACGCGGCAGACGCCTACCCAAACAAAACGTGCCGCCCCAACCGGGGCGGCACGCTATTTTTCTATCAGCCAACTCGTTGAAGTAAGGCTGCGAAGGCCGCGAGGCCGGGAGGGGTTTCCTAAGGGCACATCCCGCAGCCGCAACGCGGCGAGGACGTGCCCGTGGAAACCCCGCAGGCCCCGCGGCCGGTGGGAGCAACGCTACTTCACGACCAAAATGTCGCAGTCCGTATTGCGCAGCAGGAACGTCGAAATTGAACCCAGCAGCGCATACTTGATCGAGGACAGGCCGCGGGCGCCGCAGAGCACCAGGTCGGGCTTAACCACGTCGAGCATCTCGTCCTTGAGCGTCTCGCGAATGCGGCCGGCGCGAATCATGACCTCGACCTCGGGAATGTCGGGATTGGCCTTGGCCTCTTCGAGCTGCTTGGCGATGGAGTTCTTAAATGCCTCCTCTAGGCCGTTGACCAGGTCGACCGGATAGGAGCCGGCGCTCTCGAGTGCCGTGGAATCGATAACGTGGCCGATAATCAGCTTGGCGCCGTTGTTCGCGGCGACCTTGATGGCGCGTGCGAGCACAAAATCCTGCTGCTCAGTACCGTCGAGTGAAACAAATACCTTGGTGTAGCCCTCGTTCATGGTTTCCTCCTTGGTCTATCGCACGGGCGCGGGGCTCGTGCGTCGGGCGGGCGCGGGTGCGTTGACCGCCGGACACTTTATCTTGTTGCAGTTATACCCAAGGATTTCGGTTTAACTGCTCGCAATTCTGTGAACGGGCGAGTTTTTTGGTAAGGGTAGGCGCGGTCGCACCGCCAACGGTTGATAATGGGACATCGCCCGCATCGTCCGCAGAACATCTACCGGCGGGTGTCTAACGAGGGGGTCCCTTTGGATATTATCGAGCTTCTAAAATCTGCCTTCATGGGCCTGGTCGAGGGCATCACCGAATGGCTGCCCGTTTCGTCGACGGGTCACATGATCTTGGTGGACGAGTTCGTCAAGATGAACGTGAGCGAGACGTTCTGGAATATGTTCCTGGTCGTGATTCAGCTCGGCGCCATTCTGGCCGTCTGCGTGCTGTTCTTCCATGAACTCAATCCGTTCTCGCCCAGCAAGGGCAAGGAGGGCCGTCGCGACACCTGGGTGCTGTGGGGCAAGATTGTGCTCGGTTGCATTCCTGCGGCGGCGATCGGCCTGCCGCTCAACGACTGGATGGAGGAGCATTTCTACAATGCTCCCGTCGTGGCGCTGGCGCTCATTGTGTACGGCGTGCTGTTTATCGTGATCGAGAACTGGCGCGCAAACAAGCGCGAGGAAATGGCCGTTGCCGGTTCGTTTGGTTCGCGTGCTGTGGTGTCGGGTGGACGTCCCGCCGGTGCGCACTTTGCGGCGCCCGCCACGGCTACCGCTGAGGATGAGGACGATGACGAGAATCTGGACTTTGGCTCCATCGCCACGCTCGAGGACCTCAGCTGGAAGACTGCGCTGGGTATCGGCTGCTTCCAGGTGCTTTCGCTGGTGCCTGGTACGTCTCGCTCCGGTTCTACCATCATCGGCGGCCTGCTGCTGGGCTGCACGCGTTCGGTGGCGTCCAAGTTCACGTTCTTCCTGGCCATCCCTGTCATGTTTGGCGCGAGTGCGCTCAAGCTGGTCAAGTACTTCATCAAGGGCGGCACGTTCGGCACCAACGAGATCGCCATCTTGGGCGTGGGCTGCGTCGTCGCCTTTGTGGTGTCGCTCATTGCCATCAAGTGGCTTATGGGCTTCGTTCGCCGTCACGACTTCAAGTGCTTCGGCGTCTACCGCATCATCCTGGGCATCGTAGTGCTCGCGTACTTCTTCGTTCTGGAGCCTATGCTCGGCCTGTAACTTGGTTGACGCTGCGCGGCGGCCAGAGCGACAACTTGTCATTCAAAGAGGGCGGCATGACCAAAAGGTCTATGCCGTCCTCTTTTTTGGGCGATGAGGCGGGCTTGACGGTGGCGCACGGAGTCGTGGTGTGATTTGCGTCGGTGTCCGCGCGGCTCGGTATACTGGTACGGCTCAAACTATGGCGCTGCCCGCAGGCGCGCCGTCCGTCAGATGAGGAGTCGCCCATGACCCAGCCCCTGCCCTGGGAAAAGAACGCCGCGGTGCCCGTGCCGCCCGCGCCGGAACCCGTGCCACTCGATGCATACACCGCCCCCGCTGCGCCGGAGCCCGAGCTCGTTCCGCTCGACATCTACGACGCTCCCGCGCCGGCACCCAAGCCCGCCAAGCCGCTCGTCGACATCGACAGCCTTAATCCCGCCCAGCGCGAGGCGGTCCTGACCACCGAGGGCCCGTTGCTGGTGCTCGCCGGCGCCGGCTCGGGCAAGACCCGCGTCCTGACCTTCCGCATCGCACATATGCTCGGCGACCTGGGTGTTAAGCCTTGGCAGGTTCTTGCCATTACGTTTACCAACAAGGCCGCGGCAGAGATGCGCGAGCGTCTGGCGGCACTCATTCCCAGCGGCACCCGTGGCATGTGGGTGTGCACCTTCCATGCCATGTGCGTGCGCATGCTGCGCGAGGACGCCGACCTGCTGGGCTACACCGGCCAGTTCACCATCTACGATGACGACGACTCAAAGCGCATGGTGCGCGACATTATGCAGGCGCTCGGCATCGAGCAAAAGCAGTTCCCCATCAACATGATCCGCAGCAAGATCAGCTCTGCTAAAAACGCCATGATCGGCCCCGAGGACATGCTCAAGAGCGCCGATAGCCCCAATGACAAAAAGGCCGCGCAGGTCTACCTGGAGCTGGAGCGCCGCCTGCGCGCCGCCAACGCGATGGACTTCGACGACCTGCTCGTACGCACGCTCGAGCTGCTGCGCACCCGTCCCGAGGTGCTCGACAAGTATCAAGAGCGCTTCCGCTACATTAGCGTCGACGAGTATCAGGACACCAACCACGTCCAGTACGAGATCGCCAACCTGCTGGCCGCCAAGTACCAAAACCTCATGGTTGTGGGCGACGACGACCAGTCCATTTATAGCTGGCGTGGCGCCGACATCACCAATATCCTGGACTTTGAGAAGGACTTTAAAAACTGCAAGACCGTCAAGCTGGAGCAGAACTATCGCTCCACGGGTCACATCCTGAGCGCCGCCAATGCCGTTGTTCGCCACAACTCGCAGCGCAAGGACAAGCGCCTGTTTACGGCCGAGGGCGATGGCGAGAAGATCCAGGCCTTCCAGGCAAGCGATGAGCGCGACGAGGGCCGCTGGATTGCCGGCGAGATCGAGAAGCTGCACGCCAAGGGCACGAGTTACGACGACATCGCCGTGTTCTATCGCACCAACGCCCAGTCGCGTATTCTCGAAGATATGTTCCTGCGCGCGGGCGTGCCCTACAAGATCGTGGGCGGCACGCGATTCTTCGACCGTGCCGAGATCCGCGACGTCATGGCCTACCTCAAAATGATCGTGAACCCGGCCGACGAGATGAGCGTCAAGCGTGTCATCAACACGCCGCGCCGCGGCATCGGCTCCACCTCGATCCAAAAGATTGAGCAGCTGGCGCGCGACAATCGTTGCTCGTTCTTCCAGGCTTGCGAGATCGCGTGCGCCGAGACCGGTATGTTTAGCGCCAAGGTGCGCAATGGCCTGTCGAGCTTTGTGTCGCTGGTGCGCGAGGGTCGCCGCATGAGCGGCGAGCTCAAGGACGTCGTCGAGATGATTGTCGATAAGACGGGTCTGCTGCAGGCGTTTCGCGCCGAGGGCACCATGGAGTCCGAGAGCCGCGCCGAGAACATCCAGGAATTCCTGGGCGTCGCCGCCGAATTTGAGGAGACGCACGAGGATATCGAGGGTACGCTCGAGAGCTTGGAAGAGCTGCGCGCGGCCGGTGTTGCCGACGTGCCTGCCGGCGCCGAGTCCGAGCCCGTCGTGGTGAGTGCGCCCGCGCCCGAGCCGGGGCCGTCCGCTCCGGCATCCTCGTTTGAGGCACTTGTCGGCGCTCGTGACGCCGCGGGCTCCAATCCGCTCGATAGCTTGGCCGCTCCGGCGCTCTCGCCGCAGGATGCCCTGGCCGCCGCCATCGCGGGCAACGCGTATGCCGCGCCGACGGAGCTGCCCGCCGGCGCCGTGCATGCTGACGAGATTGAGCGCACCTACGGCCCGCTCACCTGCAAGGCGCTGCCCGCTCTCATGGAGTGGTTGGCCCTGCGTTCCGACTTGGATTCCCTGGCAGGCGAGACGCATGCCATCACCATGATGACCATCCACTCCGCCAAGGGTCTGGTGTTCGTTGCTGGCATGGAGGAGGGCATCTTCCCGCACGTGCACGACTTTGTCGGCAGTGACGATCCGGGCAAGCTCGAGGAGGAGCGTCGCTTGGCCTACGTCGCCATCACGCGTGCTCGCAAGCGCCTGTTCCTGACCTATGCGGCCACACGTCGCACCTACGGCTCGACCTCTGCCAACCCGCGTTCGCGCTTCCTCAACGAGATTCCGTTTGAGGATATCGAGTTTAGCGGCATCGGTTCTGCCGGTTTTGAGGGCACGGGCTGGGAGAAGCGCGGCGACCGTCGTGGCACGTTTGGCTCGGGTATGGGCTCGGACATGTATGGCGGCAAGGTGTTCGGTTCGCATACGCGCTCGACCGGTGGTTCCGGATCGCGCGGCGGATCGAGCTTCGACGATTTCTTTGGCGGCAGCAGTTACGGGACCGAGCGCCATCGTGGGGTTTCGCCCGACGCCGGCCGTGTTGCCTCGACCTTTGGCTCGGGCGCGCCGCGAGCCAAAAAGCCGTCATCTAAGGTGTCGCCGACGGTGGAGCGCAAGGTCGATCGCGCCAGTGCATCGCAGGACTTTGCCGCGGGCGATACCGTGAGCCACAAGACCTTTGGTACGGGCACCGTGATCTCGGTCGCCGGAGACATGATCGAGGTTCAATTCGAAAAGACCGGCCAGACAAAAAAGCTTATGAAGGGTTTTGCACCGATCGTCAAGCTGTCGTAATCCCGGCGGACCCGGGCGGGCGTATGGGGCAACATCGCCTGCTCGGACAGTCCTGCTCGCACGGAGAGCACATTAAGTGCTCTCCGGCTCGTGCGGAACTCGCGAT
>CABRZN010000099.1 GCA_902475445.1 uncultured Collinsella sp. | reverse complement strand
CCGCCCGCCTCGCCGGCAGCGACGCCGGTGTGACGGATGGCGTCGAGCAGCGAAGTCTTGCCGTGGTCGACGTGGCCCATGACGGTGACGACCGGGGCGCGCGGCTTAAGGTCGGCGGGATCGTCGTAGAACGAGAAGGTGTTCTCCTCCTCGGGGGTGATGATCTTGATCTGGCGGCCCAGGTCGTCGGCAACGAGCTCGACGAGGTCATCGGACATGGACTGCGTCATGGTAAGCGGCGTGCCCAGCAGGAACAGGCGCTTGATGATGTCGTTAGCCGGAACGTCGAGCGCCTCGGCGAGCTCCTGGACGGTAACGCCTTGGGAGACCTTGATGGCGTCGAGGTCCTCGGGGTTCACGCCCTGGGCCAGCGCCTCCTCAATCTTGCGCTCTTCCTGAGCCTTTGCGGCCTCGCGCTCGCGCTTCTCCTTGCGCTTTTTGCGGCGACCAGTGGACTCGCGAGAGGCCTCCTCGACGGCGGCGCGAGCCTCCTCGAGCACCTTCTCGCGGCTGTACTCCTCGGCCTCGCGAGCCATGCGGCTGTAGTGGTCCTCTTCGTTGTTGTGACCGCCCTTGCGCTTCTTGCCCTTGCCCTGCTTGTCGGGGTTGGGGAAGTCCATGCCGGCAGCGACGTTATTGCTGGCATTGGTGCGATGGCTATGGGGACGGTTCTCGGAGGCGTTGCGCTCGGAGTTATTGTCGGAGGCGTTGCGATCGTTACGACGGCCACCGCGACGGTCGTTGTTGCCGCCACGACGGTTGCCGCGCTCGGCAGCGCGCTCGGCCTTGGCCTTCTCCTCGGCGTCCTTCTTCTCCTTGAGCACGGTCTCCTGTGCGGCGATCTGGTCGAGCAGCGAACGGAAGCGCGAACCGGAGTCGGAAGCGGGAACGGCGCGGCGCTGGGCCTCGCGGGCAGCCTCCTCCTTCTCGCGGGCAAGGCGCTCCTGCTCGGCCTTCTTCTTAGCCTCGGCCTCGGCGCGGGCGGCCTCCTCGGCAGCCTGGGCGGCGGCAAACTGGCGGCGCTCCTCCTCGCGTGCCTTCTCGGCGGCAATGCGCTCACGCTCGGCCTCCGCAGCGCGTGCTGCCTCCTCGGCGGCAGCGGCCTGCTCCTCGGCCTGTTTGGCGGCCTCGACTTCCTGGGCGCGGGCCTCGATCACCGAGGCGAGCTGCTTGCGGACCATAGCGACGTAGGCGTCCTCCAGGGCGGAGGAAGCGGACTTAGCGGGAATCTTCATTTCGGCGAGATGACCCATCAGTTCCTTGGAGGTCATGCCGAACTCTTTGGCCAGGGTGGACACACGGACTTTTGCCATATGACTTCACCTACCCTTTCTGGCACCTTGGGTGCCTAGAGACTGAACGAGCGTGGGGTATGCGCTGGGACCTGCCCGGCGCGACCGCGCGCTAGATCAGGTCCTCCGCATCATCGAAGGCGTCGGTGTCGTGGACACCGCAGAAACGGGAGCCGGGACGGGCCTGGTTGCGGCACTGGATGCCGTCCTCGGACACGAACTCGCAGCGGCGGACGTCCTCGTCCTCCTCGTCACCGATCAGGTCGGCGGCGGGCTCCTCGTGAACGGGAACGTTCTTGAGGATGTCGGCGGCAAGGGTCTCGGACTTAATGTCGATGTGCCAGCCGGTCAGGCGCGCGGCGAGGCGGGCGTTCTGGCCCTCCTTGCCGATGGCGAGAGACAGCTGGTCGTCGGGCACGATGACGCCGGCATAGGCCTTCTCCTCGTCGATGAGAACGCGGGTGACCTTGGCGGGCGACAGGGCGTTGGCAACGTAGACGGCCGGATCGGCATCCCACAGGATGACGTCGACGCGCTCGCCACGGAGCTCGCCCACGACGGCGCGAACACGGCTGCCCTTAGGGCCGACGCAGGCGCCCACGGGATCCAGGCGATCGTCGAGCGAGTGGACGGCGACCTTGGAGCGCTGGCCAGGCTCGCGGGCAATCGACTTGATCTGGACGGTGCCCTCATAGATCTCGGGCACCTCCTGCTCAAACAGACGACGCATGAGCTCGGGGTGGGTACGGGAGATGACAATCGGCGGACGGCTGTGCTCGCCACGAACCGGCTGCAGGTTGGAGTTGGGGTCGCGAACGTCGATGATCACGGCCTTGATGTGCTGGTTGTGCAGGTAGCGCTCGCCCATCGGGCGCTCGTTGCGCTCGTTCTCGTAACGGCGCTGGTCGAAGTGCGGAAGCTCGGCCTCGACGCCCTCGCGAATCTTGACGATCGTGAAGTCGGGTGTGGACTGCAGCACGGTACCGCTGATGAGGTCACCGATGCGGCCGGAGAACTCCTCGTAGATCTGCTCGCGGGCGGAGTTGCGCACGATGGCGTTGATCTCGGCCTTGGCGTGCTGGGCGGCGATGCGGCTCGTGTTCTTGGGAGTGACGTCGATCTCCTCGAACTCGGTGAAGTTGCCCTCCTCGTCCATTGAATCGTCGATCGGCTCCAGACGGTAGACGTAGATCTTGCCGGTGGTGCGGTCGATGGTCACCTTGGCGCCCCACTCAAGATGCAGGATCTCGGCATAGCTCTTGGCGAGCGACTGCTCCAGGCGGTCGATCAGGTAGAGCTGGTCGATGTGCTTCTCCTGGCAAAGCTCCATCAGGGCGGACATCATGTCGGATGCTGCCATCTTACTTTCCTTCCTTCGCGGGCTTGAAGTCATAGGTGGGCTTCAACTTGCACTTTTTAACATCAGAGAAATCGAGGGTAACGGACTCGCCGTCCTCGAGCTCGAGGGTCACGTTCGCCTCGGTGGCGGCGGCAATCTTGCCGGCGTACTTGCGACGGCCCTCGGTGGCGGTGGAGGTGAGCTCGCAGTTCTCGCCCACAAAGCGGGCAAAGTCACTGGGGCGGCGTAGCGGGCGCGCCATACCCGGGCTCGACACCTCGAGCGTATAGCTCGAAGAGATGGGGTCGAGCTCCTCAATCACATCGCCGACCCATTTAGTGTTGGCCGTGACGTCATTGAGCGACAGGCTCTGACCCTCGGCACCCTCGATACGCACGCGCACGCAGGGGGCCTTGGTGGCACCCACGAGCTCAACGTCGACGATGTCGACATCGTGCTGGGGAGCAACGGCCTCGAGCGCGTCGATGATCACCTGCTCGGTCTTGGTCTTGACCATTGCGGCACCTCCATCCATACAAAAAAGAAGCGGGGCCGAAACCCCACTTCTTTCAATTACAACTTCATTTGCAAGCAAACTATACCAATACCTGCACAAACGTGCAACCACAACACAAACCCGCAGGTCAGCGTGAGCACAGGTTCTCCACAAGAAATGGATAATTGGGTACTGTTGCAAGTATCCATAACCAAAGCGAGGGGCGACTCCCCGCGGAAACGCCCCTCGCCTTCTCATGTCAGCAATGCGCGCAGCGCTTACTTGACCACCAGGTTAACCAGCTTGCCAGGCACGCAGATGGCCTTGACGACCGTCTTGCCCTCAAGCCACTTGGCAACGGCTTCCTCAGCGGCAGCCTGCATCTCCTCGTTGGAGGCGTCGCGGGCGACGTCGATGCGGCCGCGAACCTTGCCGAGCACCTGTACGACGATCTGCACCGTGTCCTCGATGGACTCGGCCAGGTCGAACTCGGGCCAGGAGGCGGTGTAGGCGTTGCCCTCGCAGCCGAGTGCCTCGTGCCACAGCTCGTCGGCCCAGAACGGGCAGATGGGGGCAAGGACGCTCACGATGTCCTTGGCCACGCCGTAGCACAGAGCCTTATCGCGGTCAGCACCCTCGGTGGCGTTGAGGTAGGCGCTCGCCGCGTTGACGAGCTCCATGACGGCCGAGATCGCGGTGTTGAACTGGCCGCGGTCAAAGTCCTCGGTGCACTTGGCAATGGTGCGATGGCGCTCGCGATAGAGCTTCATCGCGACCTCGTCGAGCGCGGACTTGTCAAAGGCCACGTTGGCGTCGCCGGACTGGACGAGCTGCCACACGATACGCCAGGCGCGCTTAATAAAGCGGTTAGCGCCCTCGACGGCCTTGGGATCCCAGTCGAAGTCCTTCTCGGGCGGGGCGATAAACAGGATCGCCAGACGCATGGTGTCGGCGCCGTAGGGCTCGATGACCGAGCTCGGGGGCACGACGTTGCCCTTGGACTTGGACATGGTGTCGCCGTTCTCGTCCTTGACCATGCCCTGGCACAGCAGGTTGGTGAAGGGCTCGTCAACGCTCAGCAGGCCCAGGTCGCGCAGCGCCTTGGTAAAGAAACGGCTGTAGAGCAGGTGCAGAATGGCGTGCTCGATGCCACCGATGTAGTTATCGACGGGCATCCAACGATCGGCGGCCTCGCGGGAGAAGGGCAGCTCGGTGTTGTGCGGATCGGTATAGCGCAGGTAATACCAGCTGGAGCAGGTGAAGGTGTCCATGGTATCGGTCTCACGCTTGGCCGGGCGACCGCAGACCGGGCAGGTGGTCTCGTAGAACTCCTTGCACTCGGCGAGGGTCTCGCCGGCACCCAGGTCCAGGTTCTCGGGCAGCGTCACCGGCAGCTGGTCCTCGGGCACGGGCACGATGCCGCAGTGCTCGCAGTGGATGGCCGGGATGGGGTTGCCCCAGTAGCGCTGGCGGCTGATGAGCCAGTCGCGCAGACGGAACTCGACCTTGCGACGGCCGCAGCCCATGGCCTCAAGATCGGCCACGATCGCAGCCTCGCCCTCGGAGTGCTTGCCGCCGCGCATGCCGGTGTACTTGCCGGACTGGACGAGCGTGCCCTCGGCAGCGTGGGCGCAATCCCAGTCGACGGTCTCGGCATGGAAGGTATCGATGGTCTCGCCGCTGGCCTCGACGGCAGCGCGGTCCTCATCGTCCAGGATAATCGGCACAATAGGCAGGTCGTACTTGCGAGCGAACTCAAAGTCGCGCTGGTCGCCGCAGGGGACGGCCATGACGGCGCCGGTGCCGTAGTCGGCAACGACATAGTCGGCAACCCACACGGGGACCTTCTCGCCGTTGACGGGATTCACCACGTAGCGGCCGGTAAAGGCACCATGCTTCTCGAGGGTGCCCTGGGCACGCTCGACGGCAGAGATGTGCTTGGAGTTCTCGACGATCTTGGTGACGGCCTCCTCGTACTCCGTGCCCTCGACGAGCTCGTGCAGGCGCGCGTACTCGGGAGCCAGGACAAAGAAGGAGACACCGAAGAGTGTGTCGGCTCGCGTGGTGAAGACGGTGATCTTACCCTCGTCGCCCTCGATGGGCTCGCCATCCTTGTCGCACAGGGTAAAGTCGACCTCGGCGCCCTCGGAGCGGCCGATCCAGTTGGCCTGCATCTGCTTGACGCGCTCAGGCCAGCCGGGGAGCTTCTCCAGATCGTCGAGCAGCTCCTGGGAGTACTCGGTAATCTTGAAGTACCACTGCTCCAGGTCGCGCTTCTCGGGCTCGGTGCCGCAGCGCCAGCACTTACCCTCGGTAACCTGTTCGTTGGCCAGAACGGTCTTACAGGTGGGGCACCAGTTGACCGGGTTCTTCTTGCGGTAGACCAGGCCCTTTTCCCACATCTTCTCGAAGATCCACTGGCCCCAGCGGTAATAGTCGGGGCTGCAGGTCTTAACCATGCGATCCAAATCGTAGGAGAAGCCCATGCGCTTCATCGTGGATAGCGCCTGATCCATGTTTTTATACGTCCAGGCGGCAGCCTGCGTGTTGTGCTTGATGGCGGCGTTCTCGGCGGGCAGGCCAAAGGCATCGAAGCCGATGGGGTGCAGCACGTCGTAGCCGCGCATGCGGGCCTGACGGGCCATGGCATCGCCGATGGTATAGTTGCGCGCGTGGCCCATGTGCAGGTCGCCCGACGGATACGGGAACATCTCGAGCACGTACTTCTTGGGCTTGCTGTCGTCGGTGTCGACGGCAAAGAGGTTAGAATCCTCCCAGGCCTTCATCCAACGGGACTCGATGGCCTGCGCGTCGTAGGCAGGGATCTCGTCCTTATGATCTGTGCAATCGCACATATCAGCTCCTTTAATCTTTAATGGGGTCGGTCGGCTTAGCTTTATTCGCTACTGCGGACAGTCCTGCGCAAGACGAAGAGCACATTAAGTGCTCTTCTTTGCGTGCGGAACTTGTAGCGAACAAAGCTAAGCCGCCCGACCCTAAGGTTAACTTGGATGATGATAGCAAATACAACAAGCGAGATGTCTGCGACTTGCAGGCATCTCGCTTTATCTAAATAACGTGGTTGATACTCAACCTTTATGTGCAACCCATTCTAGAACGAACGGGTTTTCCAAGTGCCGCAGATTGCCGTGAAAGAGGAGCGAGGCGTACTTTGGTACGCGAGCGACGGTTTGAACGGCAAGGTGCGGTGCTTGGGAAAGCCGCTTATCGATAAGATACGGACTGCTGGGAGTCCTTAACCACAACGTCGTGGGCGCCGCCTTCGACGATGGAGGTGGAGCTGACCAGGGTCAGGCGTGCCTTTTCCTGGAGCTCGGGAATCGAGAGGGCACCGCAGTTGCACATCGTGGACTTGACCTTGTAAAGCGTGCCGCCCACGCCGTCCTTGAGGGAGCCGGCGTACGGGACGTAGGAATCGACGCCCTCGACGAAGCTGAGCTTCGCGGCGCCGCCAAGGTCGTAGCGCTGCCAGTTGCGGGCACGCGCGGAACCCTCGCCCCAGTACTCCTTCATGTACTGGCCGTTGACGTTGACGCGCTCGGTCGGGCTCTCGTCAAAGCGCGCGAAGTAGCGGCCCAGCATCATAAAGTCGGCACCCATGGCAAGAGCGAGCGTCATGTGGTAGTCGTAGACGATGCCACCGTCGGAGCACACGGGCACGTAGACGCCGGTCTCCTCGTAGTACTCGTCACGAGCGCGGCAGACGTCGATCAGCGCGGTAGCCTGGCCACGGCCGATGCCCTTGGTCTCGCGGGTAATGCAGATGGAACCGCCGCCGATACCGACCTTGATGAAGTCGGCACCGCAGTCGGCCAAGAAACGGAAGCCCTCGGCGTCGACGACGTTACCGGCACCGACCTTGACGTCCTCGCCATAGTTGGCGCGGATCCACTCGATGGTGCGCTTCTGCCACTCGCTGAAGCCCTCGGAGGAGTCGATGCACAGGAC
>CABRZN010000098.1 GCA_902475445.1 uncultured Collinsella sp. | reverse complement strand
GAAGGTCATGCCCCAGTCGAGGGCCTCAACTTCTTCGTCGCCGATCTTGCGCGCGCGGCTCGTATTCTTGCAGCCCGTCAGGCGCAGCGCAGCCAAGGTTTGCGGCCGGCTGACCACGTCCTCGACGGAGCCGATCTCCTCCATATGCCCGTCGTGCATCACACAAATGCGCTCGCACAGACGGCACGCTTCGTCGATGTCGTGGCTCACGTAGAGCACGGTACGGTTGCACACATCGAACAGGTCGAGCATGTTCTGTTCGAGCGCGCTCTTAAGATAGGAATCGAGCGCGCTCATGGGCTCGTCGAACATAAAAATGCCCGGATGCGCCGCCACCATGCGCGCAAGCGCCACGCGTTGCTGCTGCCCGCCCGAGAGTCGCGCGGGGTAGCGATCGACAAAATCGGCCAGACCGAAAATGCCCAAATAGCGCTCGGCGAGCTTTTTGCGCGCGGCGGCGTCGCCAGCATCCTTTACACCGGCGCATACGTTATCGGCCACCGTCATGTTGGGAAACAGCTGATAGTTTTGAAACAACAGGGCGCATTTTCGCTCCTGGGGTGACAGGTTGATGCCAGCCGCCGAGTCAAAAAAGGTCACGCCGTTGACGACGATCTTGCCCTCGTCGGGCGTCTCCACGCCGGCAATGCAGCGCAGCGTGCAGCTCTTGCCGCAGCCCGAGGCACCAAGCAGCGCCACACGCTCCTCGCCGGCCTCAAGCTGCATATCGAGCATAAACCCCGGATAGCGCTTTTTTATGTCCAGAACGAGTGACATGGCCTATCGACCTCCCTGCATAGCGGGCTCATCGCGCATGAGCTCGGCCAGTGCCTCGCGATCGATACGCAAGGCATCACCGCCCGCCGGGTCGAGTGAATCGCCCTGTCCGGCGAGATCTTTGGCCTGCTTACGTTCCGCACGGGAAAGGCCACGCTCGCGGTATTTTTGCGAATGCGCCGTGTACATGTTGATGAACAGGATGACTAGGAAGCTGAACGCTATTACGACCACGACCCAAAAGAGGGCCACCGACGTATTGCCGCCCATCCATTCAAAGTAAATCGCAATGGGAATAGTCTGCGTAATACCGGCATAGTTGCCCGCAAAGAACAGGGTGCAGCCAAACTCGCCCATGGCGCGGGCAAAGGCGAGCACCGTGCCGGCGGCAATCGAGGGCCAGCCGAGCGGCATCATGAGTTTGGTGAAGATGCGTCGCTCGGACCAGCCCAGCGTGCGCGCCGCATCGAGCATTTGCGTGCCGAAGCTCTCAAAGGCGCCGAGCGCCGTACGGTAGACCAGGGGAAACGATACCACCACGGCAGAGATCACCGCCGCCGGCCACGTAAAGACAATCGAGACGCCGTGCGCGATAAGCCACTGGCCCACCCCGGTCGAGCGGCCAAACAGCATAAGGAGCAGAAAGCCGCAGACCGTGGGCGGCAACACCATGGGGATGGTAAAGACCGAGTCGAGCAGGCCCTTGATGCGACTCGAGGTGCCCATGGTCTTCCACGCGGCAAACAGGCCCAGCGCAAAGGAGATCAGCAGGGCAAGGCCGCTCGTTTTAATGGACACCCAAAACGGTCGGTAGTCGATGCCGCCCAATAAGGAGGCCAGAGAGGTCAAGGGCCCCTGCTCATCCCGCAACACGACAGACGATGCTTCTACCATTTGAGCGCTATCAAGCCAACGCGCGCCGCCTTTGGCATCACCCGAGGCTGATGCAATCACCACATAGCGGCCCCCATCCGCACCGCGCTCGTCAAAGCCATAGGTATACCCGCCGGCATCAAACGTTGTTTCCGCCGTGACATACCAAGGAAGATCCACGTCCCCTAGCTGCGCACCTCCCATACAGTTTGCGCTGTCGAGCTCACAGACGAGGGCCTTGAGACCCGATACGCACTCGTTGTTCTGCGGATCCAATCCATACCTCTCGATCGCCTTGGGCGATATCCACACCACAACGCGATCGGCAGCAGGCGCCACTACAAGGTCCACGTCCTCGTCAACGGGAAACCGGTAGCCCTCAGGCTGGCCCTCCATGGCACGAGCGGTCCCCTTGGCCAACCGCTCAAAACCCTCGATCCCATAGGAAAGCCCATGAGCAGTCGCAGCAACCTGGGCCCCGTCCTCAGCGTCCCCAGCAAACGCAAATCCCGGCACCCAGCAAAGCGCGAAGGTCAAAGCACAGGCGACAAGGATGCGGAATCTATTAAGCACGAAAAGCTCCAAGCGAATATAAGGACGGAGTGAGACACAAAACGATGGAATTATCGCGCCAAGCCGCACTACGCGGAAAGCTCAAAGCCGTACTTAGCCCAAATCTTCTGAGCCTTCCTGTTGGACAGACAGAAGTCGATGAACGCCTTGGCTTCGTCGGCGTGCTCAGAGCTCTCGGCAACGGCACCCGGATACACGATGGGCTTGTGCGAATCCTCGGGACACACAAAGGCCTCCTCGATGCCGTCGTAGCGGAAGATATCGGAGCTGTAGACAAAGCCGGCCACGCAGTCGCCCGTGGACACATAGGCGGCGGCGGTACCAACTTTGTCGGCCAGGGCCACCTTTTCGGCGATCTCGGGCGCATACTCGCCGTCGTCGCCCTCGGTGCCGGTGTAGAGGCCCACGGAAGCCAGCGCCTGGTTGGCGTACTTGCCGGCGGGGACGGTCTTGGCGTCGCCAATGGCGATCTTACCGTCCAGGTTCGCGACGTCGGCGATGGCCTCGACCTTGGTGTCGGAGCCCTCGGCGCGAATGATCACGAGATCGTTGACGAACATGTCCTCACGCGTGTCGGCGTCGACGAGCTCGGCGGCCTCGGCGTCGTCCATGGTACCCTTGGAAGCGGTGATGAGCACGTCGACGGCGGCACCGGCGCGCATCTGCTCGACAAGGTCGCCAGACGCCTTAAACTGCGTGTCGGCAAAGGTGGTGCCGGTCTGGTCGGTGTAAAGCTCCTGAACCTCGGGCAGAGCCTTCTCGAGCGAGTTGGCGGCAAAGACCTGCAGCTCGACAGCCTTCTTCTTAGAGAAAGACTTGGCGGAGCCGGCATCGGAACCAGCGGGCTCGGACGTCTTTTTGCCCGAGCAACCGGCAAGGCCAAGGCCGGCGGCAGCAGAAAGCGAGACGAAACCGCGGCGTGAAACCATATCGAACATATTCAACCCTTTCGGATCTTGTGCCCGGGTACCCCACCGCGGGCTTTAATCTGCAATCAGATTATACTTCTGCGCGAATAATGAAAGTGAGAAATTATTCTCGTCAGAGAATATAGTTTCGAATTACCGTGCACCTCGGCGTCGCTTCGGCGGAAAACAAAGGCGGAGCAGCCGTTCAGGTCGCCCCGCCGCAGGTAAACCGCTTAGTTGGTATGTCCGCCGCCCGCTGTCATCTGAGCCGCATGCTCCAGCTGGTCTGCTATGGCCTCCCAGCTTTCGCGGGCGGCCTTCGTAGAACCGGGAAAGTTTACGACAAGTGTATGACCTCGTTGCATGCAAATAGCGCGCGAGAGCATAGCGCGGCGCGTCTTGGTCATCGAATACGCACGGATTGCCTCGGCAATACCCGGCACATCGCGGTCACAGACGGCACACGTCGCCTCGGGTGTTACGTCGCGCATCGAAAGCCCCGTGCCGCCGCAGGTGAGCACGACATTGGCGTGGCACTCATCGGCGGCTTCCACAATGGCATCACCGATCTCGCTGACGTCGTCACGCACGACCACATGCGAGGCGACCGTCCAGCCCTGTGCCACGATAAGCTCCTCGAGCGCAGCACCCGCCTCGTCCTGGGCAAGATCGCGCGTATCCGAGCACGTCACAATCGAAATCTTCAACTCCATAGCATTCCTCCTATAGCACCGTGCCCTCAGGCAGGTCGACACGCACGACATCCACGACGTCGCCCGCCGCAAGGTCGCACGGTCCTTCGTGAATACGCAACAGGCAGTTCGCACGCTGCATGGTTCCAAGCAGCGCCGAATTCTGCGTCTTGGCCTCGGTCACCAACAACTCACCGGTCTCGGGGTCGCGCAAAACCGTGGCGCGATCGAAGAAGCGGCGATGCTGTCGCTTTTTCACGCTATGCGTGAGCGTCGCCTGCTGCACGGGACGCGCACCCTCGGCAAAGCCGCGCATCTTGCGAATCGCCGGACGGGCGAGCATCTCAAAGCCCACATACGCCGCGGCAGGATTGCCTGAAAGCCCCAGGTAGGGCTTACCCCCGAGCAAGCCAAACGTGATAGCCTTGCCCGGACGCATCGAGATGCGGTCGAAGAGCACCTCGCCCTCGCGATGGTCCAGTGCCGTCACATAGTCGTAGTCGCCCGCCGAGGCACCGCCGCTCGTAATGACAAAATCGCACTCCTGCACGGCACGATGCACCAGCTCGGCAATCGCCTGCTCATCATCGGGCGCAATGCCGTAGAACACGGGCTCGGCGCCGGCATCGAGTGCCTCGGCCATCAGCGCCGAAGAGTTGGAATCGCGAATCTGACCGCGCGCCGGTACCTTACTCGGTGCGACCAGTTCCGTGCCCAGCGAGATAATGCCCACACGTGGGGCAGCGTGCACCTTCACGCTCGCATATCCGGCGCTTGCCAACAGACCCGCGCCCGCCGGAGCCACGACCTCGCCGGCGTGCATCACAACATCGCCGGCATGGGCCTCCTCGGCGGCAGAGCGAACGTTCTCCCCCACCTTGGCCGGCGCCGAGAACCTCACACGCGAGCCCTCGTTGCCGTCACCGTCAAGCACATCGACGATCTCGTACTTCACAACGGCATCGGCACCTTCGGGTACCGGCGCGCCCGTCATGATGCGGACCGTCTCGCCCGCGCCGATTGCGCCCTCAAACACATGGCCCGCGGCCTCGTGTCCGATAACGTCGAGCGTCACCGGCGCCTCGCCAGATGCCTGCGCCAAGTCCGCCGAGCGCACGGCATATCCGTCCATAGCGCTGTTGGCAAACGGCGAGATGTCGATATCGGCCACCGCGTCCTCGGCCAAGGGAAGACCGGCGGCCTGCCACACGGGAATCTCGATGAGATCCGTCGGAGCAACGTGCGACAGGACAATCGACTGCGCGTCCTCCAGTGGAATGAGTTTCTCTGCCATATGCACCTCTTAATGCCACGGCGCACAACAGGGGCGCCGATTCTTTATGCTTTTCTCAGTATAATCCCCCGATGCACGGCCGCGACTCGGCCTGTACCCGCAAATACACCTGTCGGTTGCAGGCCGCGAAACAGAATGGAAACCAACCCACCGGCTCGTCGCGTTTACCGCGTTTTATAATGCTTGCGTTGCAACCTAAAAGAGGAACGTATGGCTCATAACGACAAAACCGAAAGCGCAAACGAAACGCAGGATCATTCCCAGCCGCTCGACGACGGCGGCTTTTTCTCCCTGAACGACGTCATCATGGCAGGCAGACATCAGCTCACTCGCTCCGAGCATCTCTTAGCTGCCGACACGCGCCGCAACGTCCGCAACCTACTCGTGAGCGCCAAGTTGCTCGTGCTCGTCGTCACCGTATCGCTCGCCATGGGCGTTGCCGCTTGGGCGTTTTTGGCCTCGTTGAATATCGCGACTGACTATCGCGAGCACCATGCGTGGATTTACGCGCTGCTTCCCGTTGTGGGCGTTGCCACCGCATGGGTGTACAAAAACCACGGTCTTGCCGCCAAACGCGGTAACAACCTGGTCATCGACTCCGCTCTGGGCACACGCCTCATCCATATGCGCATGGCCGTCCTCACCTTCGTCTGCTCCACGCTCACGCACCTCACCGGCGGATCGGCCGGTCGTGAGGGAGCTGCGGTGCAGATTGGCGGCACCATCGCCAGCAACATCTCGAGCCTCGCCCACCTCGAAAAGCATGACCACCACGACCTCATGCTCGCCGGCATCTCGTCGGCCTTTGGCGCCGTATTCGGTTCACCCCTTGCCGGAGCTTTCTTTGGCATGGAGATGTGCTTTATCGGCAAGATCGACTACACCGCGGGCATCTACTGCCTGGTCGCCTCGTTTACCGGCTACTTTACATCACTCGCCCTGGGTACCGAGTACGAAGCGAATGTCATCGCCAGCGTTCCCAACATGACACCACGGACGGTTGTCATCGTTGTTATCAGCGCCATTATCTTCGGTCTGACGGCACGCCTCTTTGCCTGGTCAGTTCGAACCGTCAAGAGCCTGTACGGTCGCTTTATCACCAATTACCTCGTTCGCGCACTCATAGGCGCACTCGTGGTTTTGGCCGCCTATGCCCTTCTCGACGCCTGGGACTACGCCGGCCTTTCCACGTGGCTTTCCGGCGCCGGATTTGCCGGCAACACCACCCTGGCGGACGCAGCCATCAAGTTGGTCGTCACAGCGCTTACCCTGGGTGCGGGCTTCCAAGGCGGCGAGGTCACGCCCCTGTTTGGCATCGGTGCGGCGCTCGGCGGCTGGATCGGTTGCCTCGTCGGAATCGACCCCAGTTTTCTGGCGGCTCTCGGCATGCTCGGCGTGTTCTGTGCCGGCCTCAACGTGCCCATCACCACCTGCATGATGGCCATCGACCTGTTCCACGGCACGGCAGCCGGGTTCTTTGTCATCGTGGCCTTTATCAGCTACCTAACTGCCGGACACCGCGGCGTGTACCCCGCCCAGCGCATCATCTCGCCCAAGCGCCGTTCGCTTATTGTGGATGAGGGCGGTACGGTAGCGGATGCTATCGAGCGCCACAACGACCTGATAGAGTAGACGTAAGTATTCGACGTGCAGCCACAATCGGGGGCAATTCGACCTGAGCGCGACCGCACCGTCACGTCATACGCCGGGAGTCGCCCCATGCACGCAACTGATTTTGGCCGCACGCTCATCATCGCCAACCCAGCCGCCCAGTCGGGTGCGGCGCACGAAGTTGCCGAGCGCCTGCAACGCTTTTTGGACATGACTGCACGCGCATCCCAGTTTGACTTGGTGCTAACCGAGCGCATGGGACACGCCAAGGAGCTGGCCGCACAGGCCCAGGGCTATCGCACCGTTATCGCCCTTGGCGGCGACGGCGTGATTCACGAGGTCGTCAACGGGCTTATGACGCATAAGGAAG
>CABRZN010000097.1 GCA_902475445.1 uncultured Collinsella sp. | reverse complement strand
GGACTTGCAGCGACGGACCTCAGGACACTCTTACACCACGTCTGCGCGCGCGACCCTGCTACCTCTTTTGTAACAGCATTTTCGAGGTCCCAAAGGGCAAATCTGACATCAAAGCAACGGCTAACGGTCCAGATGAGCATGTTTTCTGACAGCAAAACTGGACATATGCGGTCCAATTCGTCAAATTGTGTCTAATTTATATGCTACAGAATTAGTGCCCGTACTCATATTTGGCATTTTTTGACCAGAGGGACTTTTGACCATCGCAAATCAGCAACAAAACGGGCTCCGGATCGCCAAATCATGCCGCATATGACACACCCAGCAGTCCGGAACCCGATCCAAATTGAGTTATTGCGCCGCGTTAGCCCAAGACACCCGACAGGATCTCGATCAGACTGTCCACGTCGGCTTCCTCGCAGACGAGTGGCGGCAGGAAACGCAGCGTATGTGCACCTGTAGCGTTGATTACGGCACCAGCCCCCAATGCACGGGCCACAACGTCGTGTGCATCACCCGCAGTATCGTCCAGATCGCAGCCGAGCATCAGGCCACGGCCACGCACCTCTACCACGTGCGGAAGCTTAGCCAGCGCCTGCTCCATATAGGCACCCACCTTGGCAGCATGCTCGGCATAATCGCCGCGCACAAGCGCGGAGAGCGTCGCGGCACACGCCGCGATGGCCAAGCAGCTACCGCCAAAGGTCGAGCCGTGGTCGCCCGGCTTAAACACGTCGGCAATCTCCTTCTTTGCCACGACGGCACCCATGGGCACGCCATCAGCAATGCCCTTGGCAAGGCTCATGATGTCGGGCTCCACGCCATAGGTCTGGAACGCAAACGGCTTACCCGTGCGGAAGATACCACACTGGACCTCGTCGGCGATAAGCACGGCGCCCACTTCGTGTGCCAGGTCGCGCGCCGTAGCCATAAACTCCTCGGTCATGGGATGCACACCGCTCTCACCCTGGATCGGCTCGAGCATCACGGCACAAATTTCGCTCCCCAGCTGCTTAAAGATCGCACGCAGCTCATCCACATCGTTGGGCGTGCAGGCCACAAAGCCACCCGGCAGCGGGCGGAAGCTGTCCTGCAGCCAATCCTGCATGGTGGCGGCAATGGTCTCGAGCGTACGGCCGTGGAAGCCGCCGCGCATGCACACGATGGTGTTGCCGCCATTACCGGCACGCTTGGCGTACAGGCGCGCGAGCTTCATCGAGCCCTCGTTGGCCTCGGCGCCAGAGTTGGCAAAGAAGGTCTCCCAAACCTGCTCATCCGCAGCCGGGGCACCAAGAGCAGCTGCCGTGGTCTCATCGCCGGCGGCAATGGCATCGGCAAGCACGCGCGCACCATCTACGTCGTCGTTAGCAAGCTTGGACAGCAGCGCCGCGACCTGTCCGCGCTGCTCGATGTAGAAGTAATTGGAGACATGCATGAGCTTTTTGGTCTGTGCCTCGAGCGCCGAGAGCACAGCCGGGTCGCCATGACCTAGGCTGCACACGCCGATGCCGGCAAGAAAGTCGAGGTACTCACGGCCATCGTCGCCGGTGAGCTTCATGCCGTGACCCTCGACAAACTCGACCGGAGAGCGGCCAAAGGTATGCATAACGTAATGGGATTCAAGCGATTGCTGAGCTGCAAGTGACATGAGATGCCTTTCGTTGGGCGCCAGACGGCGCGGGGCTATGGGTGCAGGAATGGGGCGGCTGAGGGTCAGCTAGACCGTCTGAAGCTTCTCGACCTCGTCAAGGTTCTCGGTCAGACGCGCAGCAAACGTCGAAAGCGGATGCGGATGCGTATCGAACTCGTAAGCCGTCTCGGTGGAATGGATCACGGTGCCGACGCCGGCATCGGTCAGCAGCTCCAGGAGCAGCGAATGCGGCGTAGTACCGTTAATGATGTGGGCACGAAATACGCCGCCGGTAAGCGCATCGACGGCCGCACGCAGCTTGGGAATCATGCCCTTATCGACCTCGCCGCCGTAGAGCATTTCGTTAACCTCGTCGAGCGTTAGGTTGGAGATAAGCGAGTCCTTGTCGCTAAAGTCCTTGTACAGGCCATCGACATCGGTCAAAAAGATCGCCTTATGCGCGTGGAGCGCCGCGGCAACGGCACCGGCGGCGGTGTCGGCGTTGATGTTGAAGAAACCGCCGTCCTCCCCCGCCGCGACGGTAGCGATGACGGGGATGTACTCGCTATCGAGCAGGCGCTCGATATAGTCGGTGTTGACGTGCGTGACCTTGCCTACGCGGCCGAGTTCGGGGTCGAGCGGCTCGGCGATGAGCGTACCGGCATCGCTGCCCGAAACGCCCACGGCCAGGTTGCCGTGATGGTTGAGCGCCGCGACCAGCTCCTGGTTGACCTTACCGCCCAGCACCTCGCGCACGATATCCATGGTCGCCGGCGTGGTCACGCGCTGGCCGTTCTTAAACTCGACGGGAATATCGTAATGGCTCAGCGCCTCGTTGATAGCCTTGCCGCCGCCATGCACGATGACGGGGCGCATGCCGATGATCTTGAGCAGCACGATGTCGCTCATCACGTCGCGGCGCAGCTGCTCGTCGACCATGGCGGCTCCGCCATATTTGATAACAACCGTCTTGCCGGTCAGGTTCTTAATCCACGGCAGCGCTTCGAATAGCAGCTGCGCGGTTGCTTCGTTGGATTCGCTCGAACGACAATCGCGTGCGAATTTCATAATCTGCCTCGTCTTTCGTATCGTTATCGCGCCGTGCTCCGCTGTCTGCAATCGCGGCAAGATGCACAGCGTGCCTGGAATCTAGGAACGGTAGTCGCCGTTGATGGAGATGTACTCATGCGTGAGGTCACAGGTCCACACGGTCGTTGCCGCGTCGCCTGCGCCCAGGTCGGCCGAGATCACGATCTCGGGCGCCTCAAAACGTCGTAGAGCCTCGTCCTCGTCAAAGGGAACAGTCAGACCGTCGCGACAGACAGGCATGCCCATCATGTCGATGGAAACGTCTTCCTGATTAAACTTCACACCGCACTTGCCCAGCGCCATAGCAACGCGGCCCCAGTTGCAGTCGTGGCCGGCAATGCAGGTCTTAACGAGCGGCGAGTTGGCAACGGCACGGGCGGCGATATCGGCCTCCTCGTCGTTCACGGCGCCGGTAACGTTGACCGTAACAAGCTTAGATGCGCCCTCACCATCGGCGGCGATATTGCGCGCCAGGCTCTCGCACACCTCGTGCACGGCAAATGCAAACTCGTCAAAAGCATCGGAGCCCTCGACGATGAGCTCGGCATCTACGGCAGCGGCGCCGGAGGCAAGCATGATGCAGGTGTCGTTGGTCGAGGTGTCGGAATCGACCGTTACCTTGTTAAAGGTCTGCTTGACGGTCGAGAGCAGCAGGGCATGAAGTGCCGCAGGCTCGACGGGGGCATCGGTGGTGATAACTGCGATCATGGTGGCCATGTTGGGCATGATCATGCCTGAGCCCTTGCACATTCCGCCTACCGTATAGACATTGCCCGCATGACCCGCAGCCTCACTGACGTAGGACACGGCGTACTCCTTGGAGTGCGTGTCGGTCGTCATGATGGCGCGAGCGGCATCGGCGCCACCGTGGGCGGAGAGTGCCTCGTAGGCAGCGGGAATGGCGGTCTCAAACGTGTCGATCGGCAGAATCTGGCCAATCACACCCGTGGAGGCAACCAGAATCTGCTGGGGCTCACAGCCGATAACCTGTGAGGCGATGCTGCACGTCTCGCGCGCGCATGCAAGGCCGGTCTCACCCGTGGCGGCGTTGGCATTGCCAGAGTTGACCGAAACGCCGGCGATGATACCGTAGCCCTTGTCGGCACCGCCCAGGTTGGCACGGCTCACCTGCACGGGCGCCGCGCAAAAGCGATTGGTGGTAAACACGCCAGCACCGGGACAGGGTTTATCGGGCACGACGAGCGCGTAATCCAGACGCTCGGGGTTCTTGCGGAACCCAGCGTGGATGCCTGCAGCCTTAAAACCAGCCGCAGCCGTAACGCCAC
This sequence comes from uncultured Collinsella sp., assembly GCA_902475445.1. Classification (GTDB taxonomy): domain Bacteria; phylum Actinomycetota; class Coriobacteriia; order Coriobacteriales; family Coriobacteriaceae; genus Collinsella. Next base: position 3,178 of record CABRZN010000097.1, on the reverse strand, counting down.
CCTCGACGGCGCGAATCTTGATATCAAACAGCTCGGTATTCATCGTCTTTATGACTCCTTATGTCAAACAAAAAACGGACATCGGTTGGTGCGCCATGCCAGTCGTGATCATGAGACCAGCTCAAGAGTGGCGCCCCACTCGATGCCCGACTACCAAATCGTTAACAATCGAATGTGCTACACCGGGCACGCCACTGTGGGCAAGCCTCGTCGCTCGTCAAAGCCAAAGACGATATTGGCGCACTGGACCGCTTGGCCCGCAGCGCCCTTGCACAAATTGTCGATAGCACCCGTCGCCACCAGCACGCCCGCGCGCTTGTTGAGCGCGAGGCCGATCTGGGCAGCGTTGGTGCCGACGACCGAAGCCGTCTTGGGCTGCTGGCCGGCATCGAGCACGCGCACAAAGGTGCGACCGGCGTAGAACTGCTTGTAATAGTCGACAACATCCTCAAGAGCCAGGGAGTCGATGGCCTGCGGCGTGAGCGGCAGCGTCACCGTGGAGAGCAGACCACGCTTGAGCGGTGCCAAGTGCGGGGTAAAGACGACGCGATCAGTCAGGCCCAGAATTTGCTCGATTTCGGGCGTATGGCGATGCTTGCCCACGCCATAGGCCTCCAGGTTCTCGTCCGCGCTACAAAAATGGGTGCGGGCGTTGCAGGACTTACCGGCACCCGTCACGCCGCTAATGGCATCGACGATTACGGGGCCGTTCTCGGCCACCCAGCCCGCACGCACGGCAGGAGCGGCAGCAAGGCTCGTTGCGGTGGGATAGCAGCCGGCGCAGGCGACCAGCACGGGTTTGCCGTCGGCATGGTCGGATGCGGCGGTCTCCAAGTCCTGGCAGAACAGCTCGGGCAGACCGAAGGCACGGGTCTTGAGCAGCTCGGGGCTCGTATGCTCGGCGGCATACCATGTCTCAAAGACGGACGCGTCGTTCAGACGGTAGTCGGCCGAAAGATCAAAGCAGGAGACGCCCGATGCAAGCAGCGCGGGCACCTGTGCCATGGCAGCCGTGTGCGGCACGGCAAGAAAAACCGCATCGCAGCTCTTGAGCTCGGGGGCGTCATGCGTGGTGAAAACCAGATCGCTCACGCCAGCAAAGCTCGGATACACCGCGGACAGTGGCTGGCCGGCATCGGCGTTGGACGTAATGGCAACAAGTTCAAACTCGGGATGACCGAGGACGAGGCGAATGAGCTCGGCGCCGGCATATCCTGCCGCACCGACGATTCCAACCTTTACAGACATATCAGACTCCTTGTCTGCAGTTTATGCACCAATGCGCATCCCGCAGCCGTCGTTATGAAGTGGGTTGAAACTTTAGCACCAAAAGATGCATGAATACGTAAATGACTTGCATATTCATGCATTGAAACATTCCCGACACATTCGCTTGAAGGAATTGACAAATAGAGCGGGCCCGTATTGACCGGCGCTCCTAACGGCGCCGGGCAATACGGGCCCGCCCATGCGAAAACCAAGTTGTTAGGATGAGCCAGCTGGCTAGAGCTCGACCGGCACCCATTCGTCGTGATTGCAGATAAAGGCCTCGGGTTCCTCCACGCTAAAGAAGACGAGCGTGGGGTCGTTAGGCCCCTCATAGTGCTCGCTCAAGCGCTCAAGATGTTTCCATCCCGCCTCGCGCATATCGGGAGCGGCCTGGTCATCCAAGCCGGCACGCCCGCGCAAGATGAGCCAGCCATGGCCCGGCCACCAACTCGTGGCCTCAAAGCGCTGATTTTGCAGCAGCTCTTGCCACACGTCTTTGGTGCGCGCCGTCACAAACCACAGCTTGCCGTCCTGAATCTGTGCAAACGAGAACGGACGCACATGTGGCTGCCCGTCCACGCTCGTCGCCAGATACCACGCCGGCACCGACGTCAGATACTCCAAAACCGTATTCAATCCGTCCACGTTTCCTCCTGTCGCCTGACCAGTCTTTTTGGAATGGGTAGTCAATTTGGGAAATTAGAGCTCCAGGCGCTCCTCGCTGCCGTCGATATCACAGAAGCGCGCGGCAATGTTGCGGACCGAAAAGAAAGCAAGGCGGCCGTCGTTGGCACTCTCGTGTTCCTCGCCGATGCCCACCATGTGCTTAAAACCCGCTTGACGCACCTTGTCGCTCGCAACCGCGTCGTCCTCAAGTGCGGCCTCGCCGGTCAACACGATCCAACATTCCCCCGGCTTCCAGCCCGAGAGCTCAAACTTGGGATTCGCACTCAGCTCCGCCCACACATCCTTGTCGCGCGACGTGCAAAACCACAGCTTACCGTCATCGACCATGGCAAACGAAAACGGCCTCACGCGAGGCTGATGTCCGTCCGTCACGTCGATCGTGGCGAGATACCACGCCGGAATACGCCTAAGATACGAACAGGCGCGCTCGAGCTGCGCCGTGCGGTCGTTGTCGGTCATGGGAATCCCTTTCCTGCGCTCGAATCGCGCCTAAACAAGTTGAAGATTGATGACGATGACGCAGATGAGCAGCAGCGCTGTCACTACCGCCGCCAACGCATCGCCGCGGCCAAATGCAAGCGCATGCAGACGCGTGCGGCCCTGCTCGCCATGATAGCAACGCGCGTCCATAGCGGCCGAAAGCGTCTCGGCATGACGGAACACACCGGTGAACAGTGGAATCGCCACACTGCCGAGCACACGCACGCCGCCGAGCGGACCGCCCGTCACGCGTGCACCGCGGCTTGCCTGTGCATCGGCCGTCTGCTTCATCTCGGTGGCAAACTGCGGCATAAAGCGCAGCGCGATGCCCATGATCATGCCGAGCTCGTGCGCAGGAAGTCCCACACGCGCAAACGGCGCGAGCAGGCGCTCAAAGCCCGCGGTGAGGTCGAGCGTCGGTGTGGTGAGCGTGATAGCGCTCATACCGGCCATCATCAAGGTCAGGCGGCACGCCATAAAGACGGCGGAATGCAGCGAGCCCTCGCTTATCTGCAAAAAGCCGAGCTGCCACAGGATGCGCCCACTCTGATCGGTAAACAGGTTGAGCACCGCGACCACGACGACGATTGCCAGCAGCGGCGCCATCGATGATAGGACTCGGCGCAACGGCACCCGGGACACGGTATAGATCAGGACAACGAAGATTGCGACCGGGACCAGTCCGCGGAAGCTGCTGACTGTGAGCGTCGTGATCAGAAACACAAAGCCCAAGAGCAACTTA
>CABRZN010000096.1 GCA_902475445.1 uncultured Collinsella sp. | reverse complement strand
AAGACCCTCTCCGATTGCGTCGACACCATGATCGTCATCCCTAACGATAAGCTGCTCGACATCGCCGAGAAGAAGACCACCATGCTCGAGGCCTTCGCGATTGCCGATGGCGTTCTTTCTCAGGGCACCCAGGGCATTACCGACCTCATCACCGTCCCCGGTATCATCAACCTGGACTTCGCCGATGTTAAGACCATCATGAAGCAGGCCGGTACCGCCATGATGGGTATCGGTACCTCTTCTGGGGATACTCGTGCCGTCGACGCTGCCCAGCAGGCCATCTCCAGCCCGCTGCTCGAGAGCTCCATCGATGGTGCCACGCGCGTGCTGCTCTCCATCGCCGGTTCCAAGGACCTGGGCATCCAGGAGATCAGCGACGCCGCCGACGTTGTCGCCAACGCCGTCGACCCCGAGGCCAACATCATCTTCGGTACCGTTGTCGACGAGTCCCTGGGCGATCAGGTGCGTATCACCGTCATCGCTACGGGCTTCTCCGACTCCAACGTCAACCGTCAGGATGAGCTCTTTGCTGCTCAGCAGTCTCAGAGCAAGGCCGCTGCCTCCGCTGAGCCGCAGCGCACCGCTCCGGCTGCCAGCCCGGCTCAGGCCGCTCCGACCCGCAACGTCGGTGGTACCGAGCTGCCCAACTTTGGCAACGACCAGTTCGAGCTTCCCGACTTCCTGAAGCGCGGTAGCTTCTAGTTCGTTTTTCTCAACGACCTGCACGGGGTGTGTCCATTTGGATGCACCCCGTTTTGTTTCTCGTTTGTAAACGAAAGCCTCCAATCTCCTTACGTTCCCTTTACGTTTGGTCCCTACCGCTGCGGGTATCCTTTTAAAGAAGTATGACAGCCGTATAAACGCGGACTGCGCGGCGACGCCGCGGTACTTGTGTTATTAGGAGGCTTTAGTATGGCAGCACGTGCGGACAACGTTTCGCGTGTCGACCATGATGGAGTTACGTTGGTGGAGGGCGCGACATCCGATGTCCGCTTTGCCTTTACCGAGCGCACCGGTGGCGTTTCTGAAGATGCGTACTCCTCGCTCAACCTGGGCTCGCATGTAGGCGATGACCCCTTTGCTGTTCAAGAAAATCGTCGTCGAGCGCTCGAAGCTATGGGCGCCACTGAGTGCGAGCATAATCTGCTCGTGCCCAATCAGGTACATGGTGACCATATCGTTACGGTGACTTCGAACGGCGCCGACGATCTTGAGGCTGTTCGCGAGCAGATTGCCGAGGGCTGCGATGCCATCGTCTGTACGGCCCATGACGTGCCCGTGCTGCTCTGCTTTGCCGACTGCGTTCCCGTGGTGCTGGTGGCCCCTGGCGGATTTGCCGTGGTGCACTCCGGTTGGAAGGGCACGATTGCACGTATTTCTGCCAAGGCGTGCCAGGCGCTTTGCGATGCTGCCGGCTGCGATGCGAGCGACGTTTCCGCCTATATCGGCCCCCATATCTTGGCTGACGAATATGAGGTATCCCAGGAACTCATGGATCGCTTTGCCGTCGAGTTCTCTTGCATCGATGCGAGTGCCTCTCGCATGCTCGATCTTTCCGCTGCCATTTGTGAGGCGCTGGTAGATGCCGGTGTGGACGCGGATAATATCGTGGATACCCAGCTTTCGACTGTGCGTCAGAACGACCGCTTTTATTCCTACCGTAACGAGGACGGCACCTGTGGGCGCCATGCTGCGATCGGCGTGATGCTATGAGAAAGATCGTATCGGTCCTGAGCGCCGCTGTGCTTACGCTTACGCTGTGCGCCTGTTCTTCGGGATCTTCTACCTCTTCCATTACCGTGGCCGGCTCCACGACCTGCCTTCCTATCGCCGAAATTGCGGCAGAGGGCTTTAAGGAGGAGACCGGCATCGACGTGCTCGTTTCCGGTTTGGGCTCTTCCGCTGGCATCGAAGCCGTCAGCGCTGGCACGGCCGATATCGCCAGCTCCTCCCGTGGACTCAATGCCGACGAACAGGATCTGGGCCTGACTCCCATCGTCATCGCCCACGACGGTATCGCGGTCATCGTGAACGAAGACAACCCCGTCGATAACCTCTCGACCGAGCAGCTCCGCGATATCTATGCCGGCAAGATCACCAACTGGAAAGAAGTCGGTGGCGAGGACCTGAGGATTCAGGTTATCAACCGAGACGAGGCATCTGGCACGCGTGAAGCCTTCCGCACCATCGTGATGGACGGCACCCCGTTCGATCGCCGCTCCGCCGTTCTTTCGGGCACGGGCCAGGTGCGCGACGTGGTATCTCGTTCGCGCGGGGCTATCGGCTACATTTCGCTGGGCTTCGTCGATAGCCTCAACGCCAAGACCTCGGTCAAGGCCGTCTCGGTCAATCATGTTGAGGCGTCCGAGAAGACGGTCGCGAGTGGCGGCTATCCCATCTCGCGCGACCTTTACTTCTTTGTGAAGGGTGCGCCTTCGCAGCAGGCGCAGGATTACATCGACTACGTGACGTCCGAAAAGATGGACAAGCAGATTCGCGAGGCGGGCTTTATTCCCGTCACCAACGACGAGAAGGGGAGTGAGTAGCATGGAAGCACAGGAAAACTCCCAGACTGAGCAGAATGCTCAGGCGCCCAAGAAGCGCGAGCTGGCGCTCGTATCGCGCAGCACCTATATCAAGGAGAAGGCGCTGCAGTGGATTTTCTTTGCCTGCGCGTTCTTGGCGGTTGTTACCGTCATCCTGATTTTTGTCTTTACCACGTACTCGGCGCTGCCCGTCTTTACCGACATCGGTCTGGCGGACTTCTTTAGCTTTACGTGGGCGCCCTCTGAGGGCCACTACGGCATCGTGTCGCTGCTTGCCGGCTCGGGTCTGGTGACCGTCGGTGCGCTCGCCATGGGTGTGCCCCTAGGCGTGGGCACGGCCGTGTATCTGGTCGAGATCGCCAGCAAGCGCGTGCGCAAGCTCATCAGCCCTGCCGTTGACCTGTTGGCCGGCATCCCTTCTATCATCTATGGCTTCTTTGGCATGATCATCATCCGTCCGTTTATCGCGCAACTGACCGGTGGTCTTGGTTTTGGTGCGCTGACGGCGTGGTTCGTGCTTGCCATCATGATCGTCCCTACCATCACCACGCTCACCATCGATGCCCTCAATTCCATTCCCATGGGTATTCGCGAGGCATCGTATGCCATGGGTGCTACTAAGTGGCAGACCATCTATAAGGTCGTGCTACCTGCCGCCAAGCTGGGTATCGTGGATGCCATCGTGCTGGGTATGGGCCGTGCCATCGGCGAGACCATGGCCGTGCTCATGGTCGTGGGTAACGCCCCGGTTATTCCCGACAGCATTGCGAGCCCCATCTCGACGCTCACGAGCCAGATCGCGCTCGACATGAGCTATTCCTCGGGTCTGCACCGCTCGGCGCTGTTCGGCATGGGCGTGGTCCTGTTTATCATCTCCGCCACGCTGGTGGGCATCGTCCGTCTGATTTCCAAGAAGAAGAGGGGGTAGGCTATGTCCGATTCCGTTGACACGACGGTCGATACGACCTCGTCGCGCGACCGCATCAAGCGTGCCCTTTCCCATGGCAAGAAGGGCCGCATCAACAAGGACCTGTCCAACAAGATCATGCTTGGCGTGTTCCGTGCCGCGGCATACATCACCACGCTGGTGCTTGTCGCTATCATTGCCTATGTGGTCATTAACGGCCTGCCGCATATCTCGCTCGACTTTATCTTCGGTTGGCCCCAGGGCGTCAACGCCGAGGGCGGAATTTGGCCCACGATCGTCTCGACCGTCTATGTGACGGCGCTCGCCATGCTTATCTGCACGCCGATTGCTGTGCTGGCAGCCGTCTATCTGGCCGAGTACGCCAAGCAGGGCAAGGTCGTCGAGCTCATTCGCTACGCTGCTGACGCTTTGGCCTCGGTGCCCTCCATCGTTATGGGCCTGTTTGGCTACGCCTTGTTTGTCGAGGCCATGGGCCTGGGCCTTTCGATGGTCTCGGCCGCTCTGGCGCTCGCGCTCTTGATGCTTCCCATCGTCATGCGCACCACCGAAGAGGCCATTCGCGCCGTCCCGCGCTATATCCGTTGGGGCGCGTACGGCCTGGGCGCCACCAAGTGGCAGGTTGTCTCCAAGATTGTGCTTCCCTCTGCCTTTGGCCGTATTGCCACGGGCATCGTCCTCGCCATCGGCCGCGCCATTGGCGAGACCGCGGTGGTGCTCTACACCATGGGCCAAGCCATCAATCTACCTATTTCGCCGCTCGATTCCGGCCGCCCCATGACGGTTCACCTGTACCTGCTTGCCAACGACGGCATCAACATGAACGCAGCCTACGGCACCGCGCTCTTGCTGATGGTGATCATTCTGGCCTTCAACCTGTTTGCGCGCTTCCTGTCGCGCAAGCGTCGCTAGTTAAGGAGTCCCATGTCCGTTTATCAGTCCGCTCCCACGCTGGAGCAAGCGGCCATTACGGCCAAGGATTTCAACTTTTGGTACGGTGACTTTCATGCGCTGACGGGGCTTGACCTCAACATCGCCAAAAACGCCATCACCGCCTTCATTGGCCCTTCGGGCTGCGGCAAGTCGACGTTTTTGCGCTGCATCAACCGCATGAATGATCTGATCGAGGGTACGCGCGTCGAGGGCACCATGACGCTCGACGGCAATGATATCTATGCCGAGGGCGTCGACCCGGTCGACCTCCGTCGTCGCGTGGGCATGATCTTTCAGCAGCCCAACCCGTTTCCCAAATCCATCTACGAGAATGTCGCCTTTGGCCCTCGTCTGCAGGGCGTGACTAGCAAAAGCGACCTCGATGACATCGTGGAAGAATCGCTCAAGCGCGCCAACCTCTGGAAAGAGGTATCCAATCAGCTCAACAAGGATGGTTTGGCGCTCTCGGGCGGTCAGCAGCAGCGTCTGTGCATCGCGCGCGTGCTTGCGGTGCAACCCGATGTTCTCCTGATGGACGAGCCCTGCTCCGCCATCGACCCCACGTCCGTCTCTAAGGTCGAGGATCTGATGGCCGAGCTGGCGCCCGAGATGACGATCATCATCGTCACGCATTCAATGCAGCAGGCAGCTCGTATCAGCGACTACACCGCATTCTTCTTGCAGGAAGTTGCCGGCGAGCCCGCCACGCTCATCGAGTATGGTCAAACCGACGCGATCTTCACCAGCCCGGTGGACTCGCGGACGGAAGACTATATCACCGGCCGCTTTGGCTGATCGGTGCGACTAGTCCCAAGCCGATCGGACCTAGTCCGGTGCGTATTCACTGTGCGGGCGGCATGACCGCACCCAACTGATTGGAGTGAACCATGCGCAAACTGTTTTCCCGTCAGCTCGTCGAGGCCCGTCACGAGATGCTGAGCATCTATGAGGCCGTCGATCTGGCCCTCCACGATGCCGTGAAGGCCTATGTGACCGACGACCGCAAGCTCGCCACCAAGACCAAGAAGCGCACGCTTTCGATTGACGCGCGCTGCGCCAACCTGGAGGCCGTCTGCTACAACCTGATCGCCACGCAGTCACCGGTCGCCTCCGACTTCCGCTTGCTGCAGACGATCATCTACGTCGACTTTAACCTGCAGCGCATGACCGATAAGGTTCGCCAGATTTGCCGCGCCACGCGTCATATGATCAAGGCCGACATCTCGCTGCCCAAGGAGCTTGTCGGCACGGTTGAGGCCGAGGCTGAGGCCGTCTACCAGGTGCTGGGCTCTTCGCTTTCTGCGCTCGTCACCAATGATATGTCCATCATCTGCAACCTGGCCGTCGAGGACGAGCCAGTGCACGCTGCCTACGAGAAGTTCTTCCGCACCTTTAACCGTATGGATACGGGCGACTTTATGGACGACGACAGCAACTATGACGACCTGCGCCGCGCCATCATGGTTTCGCGCTACCTCGATCGCATCGCTTCGATTTCCATCGATGCCGCTTGCCGTCTGACCTTCCTGTTGACTGGTCAGCGTATGAACGCCGGCGATATCGCCCGCACTGATGAGGACGAGCTCGAGAGCATGCGCGTGCCTTCGGGCGAGGGTGTTATCATGAGGCCCGCCGTCGACGCGCGCTACGTTGCCAAGGTGCCCGCCAACGAGGTCAGCGAGGGTCTTCGCTACCTGCTCGATCATCTTGAGGACGAGGACGATGGCGAGGACGACGAGGAGTAAGTAGCCCCGTTCGTCGAAAGATTGTAAATACCTAAGTGAGCGCGGCCTTGCACATGCGGGGCCGCGCTCTTGCGTTAGCATGGGACTACTTGTTTGGCTGTCAGCGGAGGCGATTAGCAATGGATAACTATTTGGATTTGATGCGCGCTCGCCGCGAGCAGATTCTGGAACGATTTTATGCGGCGCTCGATCGCGCGGGCCGCCCCCACGACGCCGCGCGCCTCATTGCCGTGTCCAAGACCGTTGGTGTCGATGAGACTGTTGCCGCCATCCAGGCGGGGTATCGCCATTTTGCCGAGAACCGCCCGCAGGAGCTGGTTCGCAAGCTCACGGGTCTGGCGGAGCATCCGGAGCTGCCCGAGGTGCGCTTCGATATGATCGGCAACCTGCAGACCAATAAGATCAATGCGGTGCTGGGCTCAGCCGAGCTGATTCACTCGGTGGGTTCGCTGCATCTGGCGCAGGCGATCTCGAGCCGTGCTGTCCGCAAGATTGAGGCAGGCGAGCTCGCCGGCCCCCAGCGTGTGCTCATCGAGGTCAATGTGAGTGGTGAGGAGTCGAAGGGAGGCTTTTCGCCCGATGAGATTCGCGCCGCCGCGGGTGAGCTTGCGGAACTTGAGGGAATTTGCGTACAGGGGCTTATGACTATGGCGCCCCGGGGGAATAAGGATGTGGCACGCCGCACCTTTGCGGGGCTTCGTGAGCTGAGGGATGAGCTGGAGGCGGCGCATCCCGATTTGAACCTGCCTGAGCTTTCCTGCGGCATGAGCGAGGACTTTGAGCCTGCCCTTGAGGAGGGCTCTACGCTCGTTCGCCTGGGCAGGGTAGTATTTAGCCCGGAGTTTGCAGTAAAATAAGGCTCTGAAGTGCGCACTGATTATCGGGGCGCCTGCACTAAACCGCGAGAGGACACAACCATGGGCTTCCTTGACGAGATTAAAAATAAGATGCACCTGGGCGGCCAGCAGGGTTACGACCAGGGTTATGGCCAGGACGACGACTACGGCTACGATGACGGCTATGACGATAGTTATCAGGGCAACGGCTACAG
>CABRZN010000095.1 GCA_902475445.1 uncultured Collinsella sp. | reverse complement strand
TCAAAGATATGGCACCGTGGGGACACATGTATGTCAATCCTGGTCTAACAGAGCCTAACAAAATGCCGAACCGCTGCTCGAGGCGGCGCTCATGATGGCAGGGTATAATTTGATTGTCACAGACAGCAATTTGGAGGTGCCCCCATGAATGCCCCCGACGCGCTCCAAAACATCCGCTCAAAACACCCCGTTGCATATGTGGTTCTCTATCTCTTTGTCGGCTGGGCATTACTGGTTGTCATCACCCATGCTATAGCCTTTGGAGCAGAACTGCTGATAACCAGCTCGGACCAGCCCACCGTCAAATGGGAAGCGACCGATGAGTGCACCGATGGAACCCGAACCATTTACTACAACAGCCCGTCCCTCTACCAAGAGTTCAAGGTCAAGATAAAGGACTCCAAGATTGTCGGTGCCGAACCAGGCGCTTTCTTGACAATCGGAGCAACCCTCGACGCCGAGCAAGTCGAGTACACGGACAGCCGCGCGACGTATCGTGTCGACCTCAGCACCCTAGGCCGACCGTCACGCATCTGCCTGCTCGAATGCGAGACACGCGGCACCACGCTACACATGTCCGAAATTCAAATGCGCCCGGATAAAGAGCCCCTAAAGGGCTAGGGGTCCTAAGCCCAGCAAGCGATTCTCAACAGTAAAACGACAGCCCACCGGTTGTTTCTTTCCAGCGTTTGCAAATCAGCGCATGGTTAGATGAAACAAACTGCATGATATCGCGTAAATCCCGAGCAGGAATATCGCCCTTGTTATGGGCCAGCTTGCATCCGCCGGAGCGGGTAAGCCATATCTTGGTCGCCTCGGCGGTGGGGCGCTTGACCGCGATATGAACATGGACGGGCTCGCCGTTCTCCCCTGTCCAGAAAAAGATGATGTACGGCCCGAGTCGGAAAAGACTAGGCATAGACCCGTCCGCCTTCGTAAGCAAAACGCAGGATGAGCGGGGCATTGTTGCGTACAAAATCATCGAGTTCTTTGAGGTCTGCTTCGCTAAAGCCCTCGTGCGACACCCAATTGAATGCCGGCAAGATGCACTCCGCCGTGTCAAAACCCCAATCGCGTGGGCGCTCCACAACGACCTTCACCGTATTGTCCTCACGGACTTCGGAATACGAAACCTGCGTATCGTCCTCAAGGCGGACATATTCCCACATCATAAGCTCGCTCCGTTCAAAGACGTCTCTTCTTGAGCAGTATACCCGCCTGTACAGCTACTCCACCGGTTTGAAGATGGTGGACTGACCGAAGACGCTGCGGATGAGGGCTTTGGCCTCGTCCTCGGTCTGCGGGATGCATGGGGCTGCGCCCTGATGGCCGAAGGGACTGCCCGCGCCGGGGTTGGACTCCCAGGGAGCTGCAGGAGCGTCCTCCTCTTTGGAGGCAGTTGCAGCGGGCTTGGGCGCGGGCGTCGCACCCGGCACGTCGAACGGAGGCAGATCGTCCCCGCTCGCATCGCCTGCAAAGCCGCCGACCATGGCGTCATCGTAGGGCACCTGCTCGGATTCCCACGGTGCAGACTGCGCAGACGGCTGAGCCTTGGGAGCGGACGTGCGCTCGGGCGCTCGGGGTGCGGGCTCGGTCGGGAGCTTGCCCGTGGCAGGAGCGCCAGCGGGGTTGTCGGAGCGCAGCCAGGGGGCTTTGCCCAGGTCGGATGACTTGGGCGCAGGCGCGGCGGCGGGCTTGGGCGCGGGGACCGGAGCAGCCTGTTTGGGCGCAGCGGGTTCAGGCGCCGACGGGGTCGGTGCCGCTACCGGTGCCGCTTTTGGCTGCGTCGCGCTGACGTTCGAGGATGCAGGGGCCGCCGAGGACACGGGTTGCGGGTCCGCAGATGCCGCAGCCCGTGCAGATGGAGAATGCTCCTCATGTTGAGGAGCCAGCGTGCCACCTCCATCCAGGACGTAGTCGACGGTGCGACGACCGAAGACCGCACTGACTGTCGGCAGGACCACCGACTGCGTGTCGGCGCGTCCGAGCATCTTGATGGCAAAGGTCGAGCCCGCGGGGAACGAGACCGTGAGCTTGGAGCCGTCGTCTGCTGTGGCGCGGGCATTGAGCAAAAGCCCTGCGTAGGAGGCCTGACGAGCCTTGACGCGTTCGACGACCTCGGCCCATTTGCGCTGGAGCTCACCGGCATCCTCGACCGCGGGGGTCTCGGCGGCACCAGCGGCAGCAACCTGGGCGGCGGTGTTGGGCTGGGGCTTAGGTGCCGGAGCGGTGGCAGGCGCGGGGGCTGCAACGGGCTGAGGCGTCGGAGCCGGCGCAGACTGAGGTGCAGACGCTGCAGGCTTGGAAGCCGACACGGACGCAGAACGGGGCGCAGGCTGAGCCGCCGGAGCGGCAGCACCACGGTCCCAAGGCATACCGCCCTGGCGCGCGGACGTATCAGCGGTGGTAGCAGATGCCGCCGGAGTAGCGGCTCGGGCACCCGAGATCAGCGTCGGCTGCTGGGCAGCAGCGGGTACGGATGCTGCAGGCGCGGTGGCCTGAGCAGCAGCCACGCTCGCCGGCACGGCGCCGTTGGCAACCATGGCCTCCAGACGCGCCACGCGCTCGGCCAATGCCTCAATCGTTAAATCAGCCTCGGGACGTGCCAGACGCGTACAGGCAATCTCGAGCACCAGGCGCACGTCGCTCGCGCCCCTCATCTCCAGTGCGGCATCGTCGAGCACCGTTAGCACGCGGGCCAGGCGGTCGGCAGGATGCTCGCCAAAGGCAGCGGCCTCGGCAGCAAGCGCCTCGGCCTGCTCGGAGCCGCCCTCAAACAGCTCGGCACGGGCACCGGCAACGCAGGCAACGTACACGTCACGCACATGCGCTACCAGGTCGCGCGTCAGCTCCAGCAGGTCGTTTCCTTCCTCGACCTGCGCACGGATCAGTCCATAGAGCTCGGCAACATCGCGATCGGCAATGGCGCGGGCAAACTCGCCCAGGATCTGGTCCGAAACCTCGCCCAAGAGCGAGCGGGCGTCGTCCGCATGCACGGCGCCGTTACCAAAAACGCTCAGCTGCTCCAGCGTGGACAATGCGTCGCGCATGCCGCCCTTGGCATGGCGCGCCACGATCGCCAACGCCTCATCGTCGTAATCGAAGCCCTCCTGCTCGCACACGTATGCCAGGCGATGCTCAATATCCTCGTTGCCGATGCGATGGAAATCGAAACGCTGGCAGCGCGAGAGGATGGTCTCCAGAATCTTTTGCGGGTCGGTGGTGCACAGCACAAAGATCACGTGCGCCGGCGGCTCCTCAAGCGTCTTGAGCAGCGCGTTGAACGCCGCCGTCGTGAGCATGTGGACCTCGTCGATGATATAGATCTTGTACTTGCCGCGCACCGGGGCAAAGTTGACGGAGTTGATGATTTCCTCGCGCACATTGTCCACGCCCGTGCGGCTTGCGGCATCGAGCTCGTAGACATCCGGGTGTTGCCCTCGGCAATGAGCTCGCACTCCTCACAAGTACCGTCGGGCATGCAGCCGCTTGCACCATCGGCGCGCGCCGCCTCGGCATTGCGGCAGAGCAGTGCCTTGGCAAGAATGCGCGCCATAGTGGTCTTGCCCGTGCCGCGCGGTCCGCAGAACAGGTACGCATGGGACAGGCGTCCCTCGGTGATAGCGTGCTCGAGCGTCGAGACGATATGATGCTGGCCCACCACGGAGTCGAAGGTGAGCGGGCGATACTTTCGGTACAACGATTCCATGGGTGCTCCCCCGGGTATACTGAGTCTTGTTGCCGCGACGGCCATGCGGTCGCACGGCATACTGCATTCATAATAACCCGTACGGCGAGCCCGCCGCGATAGGAGTCCAAAGAGCATGGCAGATGCAGAGAGCAACCTCGTTCCCTCCGAAGCAGCCGACCAGGTCGAGGTCGCGCTCGAGAAGCAGGCCGCAGCCGACGACGGTATCCTGTACCTCAACGAGTACCAGTACGAAAACGACCTGGTCACCGACTTCGCCCGCCTGGTCGCCTCGCCCAGGCGTCGCGGCTCGCTGTATGTCGCCGCGGCAATTGCCGCGCTCATCGGCATCGGCATGTTGGTGGCCGGCGGCAACTGGATCAAGTTTGGCGTCGTGCTGATCGTATTCGGCGCCTTTTTGGCCTGGTGGAGCAAGAACCTGCACCACACCCTCGCCCGCGACTTTATCGACGCCGTCGAGGCCGACGAGTCCATGGGCGGCCGCTATCGCCGCGTCGCCGCCAACGAGGACGGCCTGATGGTTTGGGGCAAGAGCGGCAAGTCGCAGTTCTTCCCGTTTGAAAAGCTCGACCACGTGCTCGACGGCGAGCGCATCTTTGTGGCCATGTTCGCCGACCAGGGCGTGACGATCCCTAAGGACACCTTTGTCCGCGGCGATGCCGAGCAGTTCGGTCCCTTCCTCAAGGCGCGCATCAACAAAAAACTCCGCATCGAGACCAAGAAGAAGAAAATGAAGGCCGAGAAGGCCGCCGCCGAGGCCAAGCAGGGCGACAAGCCCCAGGGGACCAAGGGCAAGCAGCGCAAGCAGAAGAAGAACAAGAAGAAGCACTAAGGCCAAGCCAGACAGGCAGCCTCACATCCCGTTATCCTCGCCATCCGCCCGAGCGTGCTACACTAGCAGCATCTATGCCACCGCGAACGGCTCGGCTCCGCGACCGCCACTCGCAAACGAACTTTAAACGCACGAGGGTTGGCCATGCCGCTTTTCTCGCAACATACCGCCCGGTTCTCGCCGGACGTTCCTTTGGAGGGCACCAGCTCTCGCGAGCTGCTCAAGCGGTACCAGCCGCTCGAGACACTTGCGACCGGCGGTTTTGGCTCCATCGAGATTTGCCGCGACACGCACCTGCGCCGCCGCGTCGCCATTAAGCGCATCCCCCTTATCAACGGCGCCGGCATGCCCGCCAGCGACATCATGGATGTCCTGCGCGAGGCGCACACTGCCGCCATGCTTCAACATCCCAATATCGTGCAGGTCATCGACTTTACGCATGACACCGCCTATGCCTACCTGGTCATGGAGTATGTCGACGGTATGTCGCTGGCCGAGTTTTTGCATCGCGTGGACGGCCACTCGCTCACCTTTGACGAGGCCGCGGCCATTGCCGATGCCCTGGGCCAGGCGCTCACCTTCGCCCATAGCAATGGCGTACTCCACCTGGACATTAAGCCCGCCAACGTGCTCATCGACCACTCGGGCAATGTAAAGCTCACCGACTTTGGCATGGCGCGACTGTCGTCCGCCGGTGGCTTTGGCGGCTCGCGCGGCGGCACCATCGGCTACATGCCGCCCGAGCAGCTCGATATCGAGACCGGCACGGTCGACGAACGCGCCGATGTCTTTGCCCTTGCCTGCGTTATCTATGAGGGCTTGTGCGGCAGCGCTCCCTTTATGGCGGCCACGCCCGCCGACTCGCTCGACCGCATCATCGGCGGCGCCACCTATCCCAGCGAGCTGATACCACACTTTCCCCCGGGAGCCGAGGCCGCGCTCATGAGCGCGCTCTCCCCCATGCCGCAGGACCGCCCCAACAGCATCGAGGCATTTTGCGACCAGCTCCTTGCCGGTCTGGGCAGCGTGCGCGAAGGCCGTCGCAGCCTGGAGCAAATGGTTGGCGAACTTTCGGATGACGAGCAGGAGCTCGACGATATCGAGCCGTCGCACTACGAGGACGACGCCATCGAGGTCGACCCCGCACTCGGCTGGGCGGGCACGCGCTGGAGCCATGCGCGCGACTACACCATGCGCACTATCTCGGCGCTAACGTGCGGCACCTTTAGCTTTTTGCTGATGCAAACGGCCGGGGTCGCGGCGCTTCCCGGCCTGGTCATTGCGGCCATCGCGATCGGAGCGGCGGCTGGCCTGGCCCCCCAGATTGGCTCGGCCATCTCGGCTGTGGGCTTTTTGGTGCTCATGGCCAACGCCACCATGCAGGCGCAGGGCATCCTGTCGATGCTGCCCGTCGCGGTGCTCTTTGCCGCCACCATGTCCGGTTGGTGGATCGCCTGGGGCCGCACCGAGGCCGCCGCGAGCGCCGCGCTCACCTGCGCGGTGGCACTTGGCTGTCTAACGGGCGACGCCCTCCTTGCCGCCGGGGTCGCCGCCGGCATCGCGGCCTTTTGGCTCGGCCCGGCAAGCGCCGCGGCCGCCACGGGGATGGGCGCGCTTTTTGGCCGCCTGGCTACGGTTGCGCTTTCCGCCGGAGGCGTGCTGGGGCTCGGCAATGTTGCCGCGGCGCTGGGAGACATGCTCTTCTGGGCTGCCGTCGTGCTCGTCGCGGCGACAGCTGCACTGACATCTCTGCTGCTCAACGCCCATGCCAAGCGTGCCGAGCAGGGCTCGAACCTGACTGCAATCGCTGCCATCGCCGGCTGCGGAATAGGCACCGCGGCGTCGCTCTGTCTTGCACACCATATGGAAATTGCCAGCCTTGCGGCCGCGGTCGTCGTCAAGGCGGCGGTTGCGGGAACCCTATCCTCTATAATTGTTGGGATATGCCTATATTTGCTCGGATACCAAAGAACCTATACGGAGAGTGATCTTTCGTGAACTTCCTGAACATCTTCGAGGACCACGTGGCCGGCATCTTCGGTGCCACCCGTGCCCCGTTCTCCTTTAAGAAGCTTGCCAAGCAGGCCGCTCGCGACATGGAGGATCAGACTCTGGTGATCGACGGCGTCAACACCGCGCCGGCACTCTATACCATCCTGATCGCCGCCGACGACGATCCCATGCTCGCCCCGTTCTACCCCGAGCTTTCGCGCGAAGTCCGCGAGTTTGTGAAGGCACAGGCCGAAAAGCGCCGCTATGTGTTTGTCGGCGAACCCCTCGTTCGCTTTATGATCGACCCCCAGCTGCGTGCCGGTAAGTTCTCGGTCTTTGCCGAGAACGTCGACGCCCCCACGCTCGGTCGTCTGTACGAGGAAGAGCGCGCCTACCAGAATGGCCTGGGCCAGAACAACTCGGCCGCAAGCCGCGCCGCCAGCGCTCCCCGCGCCGGTAAGCAGCAATTCGCCGCTCCGCAGCAACAGCGCCCCGCCGCCATGCCCCAGCAGCCGACGCCCCGTGCCGCCGCTCCCGACCCGCTCGCCGTGGCCGATCCCTTTGCGCCCAACGCCCCCGACCCCGCCGCCGCGCCCATCCCCGTGCCGCAGACCGTCTCTCGTGACGCCCTCGCCGGTATGGGCGGAGCCGCCGCGACCGGTGCCGCCGTGGGCCTTGGCGCCG
>CABRZN010000094.1 GCA_902475445.1 uncultured Collinsella sp. | reverse complement strand
CGTGGAAGCGCCACGGCGACGCGCCGCAGGGCGATCCGGACGAGTACGGCAACTACCCCGGCCCCATGGATCCCTTCCCCGCACAGCGCGGCGAGTTCTACACCTACGACGACCTGTCGGTGGAGCTCGTGGACTACGTGCGCGACATGGGCTATACGCATATCGAGGTCATGCCGCTTATGGAACATCCCTTCGACGGCTCCTGGGGCTACCAGACGACCGGCTACTACGCCGCCACGTCGCGCTACGGCAACCCGCAACAGCTCATGCACTTTATCGATGCGTGCCACGAGGCGGGCATCGGCGTGATCATGGACTGGGTGCCCGGCGGTTTTTGCGCCGACTCTCACGGCCTTGCCACCTTTAACGGCCACATGCTGTTTGAGCACGAGATTCACCCCAACTGGGGCACGCACAAGTTTGACTTCGCCCGCGGCGAGGTCCGCTCTTTCCTGGTCTCCAACGTGCTGTATTGGCTCGAGAACTTCCACGTTGACGGCATTCGCATGGACGGCGTGTCCAGCATGTTGTACCTCAACTTTGGCATCGACGATCCCGGCCAAAAGAAGTTCAACAAGTACGGAACCGAGGAGGACCTGGACGCCAGCGCGTTTATCCGTCAGGTAAACTGCGCCGTGGAGGCCCACTTCCCCGACGTGATGATGATGGCCGAGGAGTCCACCGCGTGGCCGCTCGTGACCTATCCGCCGCAGGACGGCGGCCTGGGCTTCCACTACAAGTGGGACATGGGCTGGATGAACGACACCCTGCACTACATGCAGACCGATTTTCCGTGGCGCCCCGGTAACCACGGGCTGCTTACGTTCTCCATCATGTACGCCTTTACCGAGAACTTTATTTGCCCGCTGAGCCACGATGAGGTCGTGCACGGCAAGTGCTCGCTGATCGGCCGCATGCCGGGCGACTGGTGGCGCCAGTTTGCCGGCCTGCGCACGCTGGCTTTCTACCAGATGACGCACCCCGGTGCCAAGCTCAACTTCATGGGTAACGAGATCGGCCAGTTTATCGAGTGGCGCTACTACGAGTCCATCCAGTGGTTCCTGACCGAGGAGTATGAGACCCACCGTCATCATCAGGCGTTTATCAAGGCGCTCAACCACCTGTACACTGCCGAGCCTGCCCTGTACGAGCGCGGCTACACCGACGACGGCTTTACCTGGATCGACGCGGACAACTCCAAGCAGTCCATCGTGAGCTTTGTGCGCCAGGGCGAGGACGTTGATGACGACCTGGTGATCCTGATCAACTTTGACCCGGCGAGCTACGAGAGCTTCCGCGTGGGCGTGCCGCGCGAGGGCGACTGGGAGGTCATCTTTGACTCTGACCGTCCCGAGTTTGGCGGCAGCGGCTATGCCGGCAAGGAGCCCTACACCTGCTCGAGTGAGCCCTATCCCTGGAACGGGCAGATGGACTCCATCGAGATTAAGGTGCCCGGCCTGGCAGGCGTTGTGCTTAAGCGCCGCGGTCCCAGCAGCTATAAGCCGCCCGTGGTCGAGGAGCCCAAGAAGGCGACGCGCAAGCGTGCGTCCTCGGTAAAGCCCAAGACCGCGGCTGCCAAGAAGGCTTCGGTTAAGGCGAAGACTGTCAAGTCTGCCGCCAAAGCCACGGCTAAGCCCAAGACAAAGAAGACAACCACTAAAAAGGCTGCTCCCAAGGCTAAGGCAGGCGCTGTTAAAGCATCTGGCAAGGATGCGTAACAAAGCCGTTACAGCTGTAATTACCCGCCCCGAAGGGGCGTAGGATACAAGTCATAACCGTTCCGGGAGAAACATCCCCGGGGGAAAGGAACGTATGAATAAGATCTTCGACAACAAGCAGGAGTTTACCGAGCTCTATCGCGATGCTGTCATGAGCATCAGCGGCAAGAGCGTCGAGGCCGCCAGCGACCTCGACCGCTTTAATGCCCTGGCCAAGCTCGTGGCCGAGAAGGCCCGCACCGTTGCCACCAAGAGCGACGCCCGCGCCACCGCCGAGGGCAAAAAGCGCGTGTACTACTTCTCGATCGAGTTTTTGATCGGCCGCCTGCTCGACAACTACCTGCTCAACTTTGGCGTGCGCGACATGGTCGCCGAGGCGCTCGACGACATGGGCTTCGACCTGTCCGTCATCGAGAACCAGGAGCCCGATCCGGCGCTGGGCAACGGTGGCCTGGGCCGCCTTGCCGCATGCTTCCTTGATTCCATGGCAGCCGAGGGCATTGCCGGCTACGGCAACGGTATGCGCTACCGCTATGGCCTGTTTAAGCAGGAGATTGTTAACGGCAGCCAGGTCGAGGCCACCGACGAATGGCTCACCCACGGCTATCCCTGGGAGGTCCGTCGTCAGGACAAGGCCGTGACCATTAAGTTTGGTGGTCATGTTGAGGGCTTTGAAGAGAACGGCCGCACGTTCTACCGCACGGTGGACACGCAGGATATCCTGGCCGTCCCTTATGACATCCCCGTGGTGGGCTATGCCGGCGAGACCGTCAACAAGCTGCGCGTCTGGGCCGCCGAGCCGGTCGAGGAGCACTTTGACCTTGAGGCCTTCAACCGCGGCGACTACGCCCTGGCCGATGCCGAGCGCGCCGAGGCCGAGGCCATCAGCGCCATCCTCTACCCCAACGACGCCGGCGAGCACGGCCGTCTGCTGCGCCTGAAGCAGGAGTACCTGTTTGTCTCGGCCGGCATCTACAGCCTGCTCGACACCTTTGAGAAGGAGCACGGCGAGAACTGGGAGCTGCTGCCGCAGTTTGTGGCCATCCACACCAACGACACGCACCCCGCCATGTGCGGCCCCGAGCTCATGCGCATCCTGATCGACGAGAAGAAGCTCGAGTGGGATGACGCCTGGAACATCGTGACGCAGGTCGTGAGCTACACCAACCACACCATCCTGCCCGAGGCTCTGGAGAAGTGGCCCATCGGTACGTTCTCCAAGCTCCTCCCCCGCGTGTACCAGATCATCGACGAGATCAGCCGTCGTTGGCACGAGTCGTTCGACACCACGCAGGAGGGCTGGCAGGAGCGTCTGCGCCAGACCGCCATCCTGTGGGACGGCGAGATTCGCATGGCCAACCTGTCCGTGATCTGCAGCCATAGCGTCAACGGCGTGGCCAAGATCCACTCCGACATCATCAAGAACATCGTGCTCAAGGACTTCTATGCCCTGACACCCGAGAAGTTCAACAACAAGACCAACGGTATCTCGCACCGTCGCTTCTTTGCCGAGGCCAACCCCACCTACGCCAAGCTCGTCACCGATGCCATTGGCGATGGCTGGCTCAAGGACGCCTTTGAGCTGGAGAAGCTCAAGGAGTTTAAGGACGACACCGAGTTCCTGAAGGCCGTGGGTGCCTCCAAGCGCGCCAACAAGGAGCGCCTGGCCGCCTACGTTAAGGCCGAGACCGGTCTGGTCATTGACCCCAACACCGTCTTCGATGTTCAGGTAAAGCGCTTCCACGCCTACAAGCGCCAGCTCATGAACATCATGAAGGTGATGGACATCTACAACCGTCGCATCGCCGATCCCAACTTCCACGTAACGCCGACGACCTTCATCTTTAGCGGCAAGGCTGCCTCGAGCTACACCTTTGCCAAGGAGACCATCCGCCTCATTAACTCCGTGGCCGACGTCATCAACAACGATGCCCGCGTCAACGAGGTCATGAAGGTCTGCTTTATCCCCAACTTCCGCGTGAGCAACGCCCAGCTCATTTACCCTGCCGCCGAGATCTCGGAGCAGATCTCCACGGCCGGCAAGGAGGCCTCGGGCACGTCCAACATGAAGCTCATGATGAACGGCGCCATTACGCTGGGTACCCTCGACGGCGCCAACATCGAGATCGCCGACCTGGCCGGCCGCGAGAACGAGGCCATCTTTGGCCTGACCGCCCCCGAGGTCGAGAAGCTCTGGGCATCCAATAGCTACTTTGCGTGGGATACGCTCAACAACGATCGCGAGCGTCTGGGCCGCGTAATGGACGAGCTCAAGGACAACACCTTTGCGGGCCTTTCGGGCAACTTCGAGAGCATCTACAACGAGCTCATGAACAACAACGACCCCGACCTGGTCATGGCCGATTTCCGCAGCTACGTGGATGCGTGGGAGAAGCTCACCGGCAGCTACGGCGACCAGGAGACCTGGAACCGCAAGGCGCTGCTCAACACCGCCTCCTCCGGCTGGTTCTCGAGCGACCGCACCATTCGCGAGTACCGCGACGAGATCTGGCACGCGTAAAGGCGCGCGAGCTCCCTTATGCCAGCACGGCATTACTCGACGGGCGCGACCGAGCGCCGCGCCCGTTGCTAATGGGTTTTAGAACATCGATGACAGAAGGAGAAATCGATGAGTAAGAAAGAATGCATCGCGATGCTCCTCGCAGGAGGACAGGGCAGCCGATTGGGGGCACTCACCCAAAAGATCGCCAAGCCGGCGGTTAGCTTTGGTGGCAAGTTCCGCATTATCGACTTTTCGCTGTCCAACTGCTCCAACTCGGGCATCGACACGGTGGGCGTTCTGACGCAGTACCGTCCCTACCTGTTGCATGCCTACGTGGGCTCCGGCGAGGCTTGGGATCTGGACAGCCGCGACGGCGGCGTGTCGATCCTGCCGCCGTATGAGACGCAGACCGGCGGCGCCTGGTATGCGGGCACGGCCGACGCCATTACGCAGAACCTCGACTACATCAAGGCCAACGACCCCAAGTACGTCCTGATTCTTTCGGGCGATCACCTGTATCGCATGGACTACCGCAAGATGCTCAAGACGCACATTGAGAACAACGCCGACCTCACGGTGAGCGTTATGCCCGTGCCGTGGGAGGAGGCCAGCCGCTTTGGCATCCTGACCACCGACCCCGAGGACGGCCGCATCACCAAGTTCACCGAGAAGCCCGATAAGCCCGATTCGAACCTCGCGTCCATGGGCATCTACATCTTCTCGGCCGACGTCCTGATCAGCGCTCGAGCCACGACTTTGGCAAGGACATCATCCCCAAGCTACTCGGCGAGGGCAAGCGCCTGTACAGCTACGAGTTCCACGGCTTTTGGAAGGACGTCGGCACCATCGCCAGCTTCCACGAGACCTCGATGGACCTGCTGGGCAACAACCCCGAGTTCGATCTGTTTGATAAGAACTTCCCCATCATGTCCAACATCACCACGCGTCCGCCGCACTACATTGGCCCGGACGGCCGCCTGGACGACTGCCTGGTCTCCAACGGCTGCAAGATTTACGGCACCGCTCGCCACTCGATCCTTTCGACCGATGTCATCATCGAGGAGCGTGCCGTGGTCGAGGACTCCGTGCTGCTGCCGGGTGCGCACGTTAAGAGCGGTGCGCACATCTGCCGCGCTATTTTGGGCGAGAACTCCACGGTCGAAGAGGGCGTGAAGCTCGGCTCTGTCGATACCACCAAGGATACGGCCGTCGTTGGAAATGACGTCGTTATCGGGAAGGGGGAATGATCCGATGATCAATCGCAAGGCCATCGGTTATATCACCGCTAACTACTCTTCGTCCTACGGCAGCGTGCTGCTCAAGGACCGCCCCATCGCGTCCGTCCCGTTTTTGGGCCGCTACCGCCTGATCGACTTCCCGCTGTCCAACATGATGAATGCCGGCATTAAGACCGTTGGCGTCGTCATGCCGGGCAACTACCGCTCGCTGATCGACCACGTGGGCTCGGGCAAGGACTGGGGCCTGGACCGCAAGAAGGGCGGCCTGTTCATGGTGCCCGGCAACGCGTATGGCACCACCAAGGGCGGCATGCGCTTCCTGCTGCGCGACATCATCTCCAACAAGACGCTGTTCCAGCGCTCGGACAAGCCCTATGTTGTGATGATGGGCACCAACATCATCTTTAACATGGACCTTAACACCATCATCGACGCGCACGAGAACTCCGGCGCCCAGATGACCGTGGTGTACTGCAAGGCTACGCGCAACGTCGATGACGAGACCAAGCTCGAGATTAACGAGAACGGCCGCCTGACGGGCGTGAGCGCCGGCGTCGTGTACGGCGACAACGCCTCCATGGACTGCTGCATCGTCAACCGCGAGACGCTGCTCGAGATCATCGACCACTACCAGGCCGCCGACTATCTTGACCTGCTCGAGGCACTCCAGGGCGACTTTGGCAACATCGACGTGTGCAGTTACGAGTACAAGGGCGAGGTCGTGGGCGTGTTTAGCGAGAAGTCGCTGTATCGCCGCAGCATGGACCTGCTCGACCAGACCGTGGCCGACCAGCTCTTCGATCCCGAGCGCCCGATTCTGACCAAGGCCCACGACGTGCCGCCTTCGCGCTATGCGACCGGCAGTCACGCGTGCAACTCGATCATCTCGGCCGGCTGCATCATCAAGGGCACCGTGCGCAACTCGATCCTGTCGCGCGGAGTCGTGGTCGAGGAAGGCGCCTCAGTGACCAACTCGATCATCAACCAGAGCTGCATTATCAAGAGCGGCGCCCGCGTTGAGAACGCCATCCTGGACAAGAACAACGTGGTTCCCACCAACACCGAGCTTCGCGGCACGCCCGAGAACATCCTGGTGCTGGGCAAGGCCCCGTTAACTCCCGATACCACCATCGTACATTAGCGTAGGCACCGAAACATCGCTCGTAACATGTAGAATAGCCGCCCGGTTTGTGCCAGGCGGCTATTCTCGAATTGCAACAGGGAGACAATATGGCAGATTCCAGCAAAAAGATGCAGATCGTGTTTGCCTCGGCCGAGTGCGCACCGTTTGTAAAGACCGGTGGCCTGGGCGACGTGGCGGGCTCGCTGCCTGCAGCGCTTGTGCGCGCCGGCGCCGAAGTCATCGTGATGGTGCCCAAGTACGCCACCATCAAGGACGAGTACAAGGCGCAGATGGAGCACTTCTCCGACTTTTACGTGAGCCTGGGCTGGCGCAACGAGTACTGCGGGCTCGAGAAGCTCGAGCACGACGGCGTCACCTATATGTTCATCGACAACGAGCGCTACTTTGCGCGCGACTATCCGTACGGCTTCTTTGACGACGGCGAGCGCTTTGCGTTCTTCTCCAAGGCCATCACCGAGAGCCTGCAGCACCTACCCGAGGGCTTTGAGTGCGACATCTTGCACTGCAACGACTGGCAGACGGCACTGGCGCCCGTGTTCTTGCGCGAGTTCTACCAGGGCCTGCCGCTGTACGACCGCGTCAAGACCGTGTTCTCGATCCACAACGTGGCGTTCCAGGGCCAGTTTAGCGACACCGTGATGGAGGACATCCTGGGCGTGGCGCACATTCCGG
>CABRZN010000093.1 GCA_902475445.1 uncultured Collinsella sp. | reverse complement strand
CGGGCCTGCACCAGAATCTCTCGCGCGCGCTCGCCGGCGACGTCGACCTTAAGGTGCGTGCCAGAATCGATATCAATCGCGGCCTCGTCTCCTGTGCCTTCGCGGCCCTCGGATTCGGCATCGGTGAGGTATGCCGAGAGCACCTCGAGCATCTGCTGCTCGGTGGGACGATCGCACTGCTCGACTGAGAGACCCTTCATGATGATTTGGACGAGCGCTTCATCGCCCTCGCAGCGCGGCTCGAGCGGCGCCGGCTTGGTCTTGGTCTTTACGAGATAGAACGAGCCGGTTGCAGCGGCGTCCGTCGACTCAAAGTCAAACGGTTTGCGACCGCTGTAGAGCTGGTACAGAATGCTCGAAAGCGCATAGACGTCGATCGCGGGCGAACGGCGAAGGGCCGCGATGCCTTCGATATCCTGCGTGAGCATCTCGGGCGCGGCGTATGCGGGTGTGGCAAAGCGCCAGATGTCGGCGCGCCGGGTGATCGTGTCGTCGCCGAGAGCCATGGTCGCGGAGCCCATGTCGATGAGGCAGGGGTCAAAGGAACAATCGGCAATCTGCTGCTCGAGTGTTCGGCTGGTGGTGCGGAACATGATATTGGCAGGCGACAGGTCGCGATGGATGACCGGATTCACGAGGCCTTGGGTCATCAAGAGCGCACGAAGCACGGCGTTTCCGACGGCGGCGACCATCTGGGTGGTCAGCCCGCCCGAGGCGTCGTGCGGAAGCAGGGGCAGCGCCTGCTTGAGCGAGGTGCCCTCGACCCACTCCATGAGGATGAGAGGGTCATCCTCGCACGATCCGTAGCCATAGACGCGCGGAAATCCGCGCAGGTGCGAGACGGTACACAGATGACGGTACTCCTCGAACAGCGCGGCGGTGCTGGCCAGGTGCGCTGCCGATTGCTCGGCGGAGCGGTCGGGGGCTTGGCCGGAAAGGATGGCATTGTCCTTGAGTAGCTTGACGGCAAAGACCTCGCCGCTCGTGTTGGTCGCGCGCAGCACGTGCCCGATGTTGCCGTTGTTGCGGTGGGCCGTCTGGAGAATAAGCGTCATAAACCGACGCTTGGCGTCGTCCTCGGCGCTGGGGTCGACCGCCACGGCGGTATCGAACGTATCGAGACGGACGAGTTTGTCGCCATAGGCGCTATCGGTAGTATCCATGGCGTTCCTTTGTCTGGCATGGGTTGCCGCACGTTTACGCGAGCAGTGCGGATATCGGTAAAGTACCATGATAGCCGCACTGCCCACGTATACCGCTGAGCATTGTCGTTTACGACGCAGAAGGTAGAAGACGAAAGACGGACGGCGACCGTCTTTCGATCGCCGTCCGCGCTAGTCCACAATGACAAGGAATGTCGTGTAGAGACCCAGATGGAGCCTGTCGCTGTTTTCGATTTCCACTGGGGGATAGATCTTGCCGGGCTCGCGTAGGTCGCGCGGCGGCTCGATTACGATATCGCCGTCGCCCGCGCCCGATTCGAGCACCGTGCCGTTGGTCGATCCAAGGCCCTGGGCGTACCAGTGCTCACCCTCAAGCCAAATGCGAAGATGTTCGCGCGATGCGTCGGCGCCCACATCGGTGATGCTGGGCGAGGTTTTGGGCAAGGATCCAATTACCGTGCCACGCGGATCGCGTGTGGGGGGATGGATTTGCATGTCGACGCAGTTGTCGGCATGTGTCCTGAGCAGACCGAGGTTGGGAGCGACGGCGTGCGGCTGATCCAGACTGCCCATAAAGCCACGTCCGACGGTAGTTTCGGTGGTGCCAAAGTGCCCACCCGTCTTGCTGTCGCAAAAGCGCTCGACGGTGGCCACGCCCTGAACGGGATCGGCGAGCGCCCCCGTTGCCACAAAGAGCATAAGGTAAAGCGTGCTTTTCTCACGCACGGCATTGCCGTCAAAGTTGTCGATGCGATTGAGGGCATTTGCATATAGGCGGCTGTCCAGCTTGTAGCTGGCGAGAGCCGACATCATTTCGTTGGCGGCCGGACCGCGATAGTGCTCGGCGATTGCCCGATAGGCGGACTCGCCGCCGCCGAGCTTGCTGCAGATTGCCGCGGAAAGGTTGAGCGTGGTGACGGTAAAGTCGCTGTAGATGGCGGGCGCGCACTGGTCAGGCTTGCGATGGACGATGTAACGGGTGAGATACGAGCGGTTGGAAGAGCATTTCTCGAGCAGGGTACTGCCGAGATAAGAGTTTCCATTGATGAGCATTCGGGCGATCTCGAGATGTTTAAGACCGCCGAACGAGCGGATATCGTTATAGAGGACCGAGCAAGGCGTCTCTGCTGCCACGGATACCTCCTTTGATTGCTTCCTAGCCAATATGGCGATAGGAATTAATGGCTCCCGGTGGGCGACGTATTAAATGGCTGCGCAATATACAGCGTAACCAAAGCAACATTATAGGCCACATGTTCGAAATTGCAGGAAGACTGAGAGATTTGGTTTGGACTGGACGGAAATCCCCCTCTGTCTTGTTCTGTAACATTTGGACCCGGTTTTGCCCTGCATCTGTTACAGATTGAGACAATCGGCCAGGCCCGCCCCGTCCGCCTCGTCATCTGTGGTTTACGTGGGGGCATACGGAGTGCGGGTATACTAACCGGCGGCGAATCTGCTCCATCGCTTAGAGCTGCTGCGTCTGGACGGCGCGTGATAGGGCTGCCAAAGCGATCGCCAGCGTGCTGAGCAACGTCCTCTCTGTGCGCACCTGTTTTTGTATGTATTAGCGCACTACCAAGCACGCCCGCGCGGCCGCATGCCGTGCCCATTGCGCGTGCAGATAAGGAACAACAACATATGCGTAATTCTGTATCCGACGTCACGGACGCCGAGATTCTGGACGAGGCCCGCGAGGCCATGACCCAGGCTGCCTTCGATGCCGCCGATGAGGCCAATGCTGCCCAGACCGTCGAGTCCGCTACCGAGAGCCTGCCCGCCTTTGACGAGCTGGGCCTTTCGGACGAGATGCTTCGTGCTATCGAGAACCTAGGCTACACGGCGCCCACGCCTGTCCAGGCTGGCTCGATCCCCGTGGTGCTCGAGGGCCGCGACCTGCTTGCCGCTGCTCAGACCGGCACCGGCAAGACGGCCGCCTTCTTGCTGCCGACCATGAACAACCTGGAGCACATCGCTCCGCCCAAGCCCGTGCGCGAGCGTGGCGGTCGCAACCGCCGTCGCGGCGCCAAGAAGCCCGAGGGCAACGGTCGCGGTCCCTTGATGCTCGTCATCACCCCCACGCGCGAGCTTGCCCAGCAGATCGACGAGGTCGCGAGCAAGATTGCCGACGTCACTGGCCATGTCGCCGTGACCGTCGTGGGCGGCGTGAGCTACAAGCCGCAGACCGCGGCGCTCAAGTACGGCTGTGACATCCTGGTCGCTACGCCGGGCCGTCTGGTTGACCTGATCGAGCAGGGCGCCTGCCACCTGGACGAGGTCAAGGTGCTGGTGCTGGACGAGGCCGACCGCATGCTCGACATGGGCTTTTTGCCCGCCGTCCGCCGCATTGTGCGCGAGACGCCGGCCGAGCGTCAGACGCTGCTGTTCTCGGCCACGCTCGACGAGGAGGCCGTGGGCGAGATCACCGACCTGGTGAGCGACCCGGCACGCGTGGAGATCGCGCCCGCCACGTCGACCGCCGACACCGTCGACCAGTTTGTATTCCCGGTGTCCATCGAGGCCAAGAACAATCTGCTGCCCGAGTTCCTCAAGAAGGAGGGCCCGGAGCGCACCATCGTCTTTATGCGCACCAAGCACCGCGCCGACAGCTGCTGCCGTCGTCTGGAGCGCAAGGGCATCAAGGCCGCCGCGATTCACGGCAACCGCAGCCAGGCTCAGCGCGAGCGTGCCCTTTCGGCCTTCCGCGACGGTACCGTCGACGTGTTGGTGGCAACCGACGTGCTCGCCCGCGGCATCGACATCAGCGACGTGCGCTACGTCGTGAACTTTGACGTGCCGGCCGAGCCGACCGACTACATCCACCGTATTGGCCGTACGGGCCGCGCCGGCGAGCTGGGCTGGGCCATCACGTTTGTGACCGAGCAGGATGTCGATGAGTTCTACGAGATCGAGAAGCTCATGGACAAGACCGCCGACATCTACGAGGCCGGCGACCTGCATGTGGGCCCCAATCCGCCCGCGGTTGACCCCGAGCGCGATCCTGCGGCCTTTAAGGTGAAGAAGAAGACCAAGCGCGGCAAGTCCAAGAGCAAGAAGAAGCTTGAGCAGGCGCGTCGCGACGGCAAACGCAACGGCGACGATTACGGTGATGTGGCCGGTCGTTCCAACCGCGGTCGAGACGAGCGTCGCGGCGACGGTGAGCGTCCGAGCCGTCCCAAGCGCGGCGGCAAGACCCGCGTGCGCGAGGGCGTTCAGGCTCGCGTGGACGAGGCTGTGGAGAGCGTGGCCCGCGAGGTGGCTGCCGAGGAGCGCGGCGGTGCTGGTGTCGTTGAGCAGGCCCCGCGCGGCAACCGTGCCGAGCGCCGTGCCAAGCAGTTCCAGGGCGAGGCGCATCGCCGTCGCCGCGAGGACGAGGACCGCGGCGGTCGTCGCCGTGTTGAGCGCGAGGACGAGGGCCGTGGCTCGCGTGATCGTCGTCGTTCCGGCCGTGATGAGCGCCGTGGCGGCGAGGGCCGCGGTTCGCGTGGCGAGCGTGGTACTCGCGGCGGCGAGTCCCGTGGCGGCAAGCGCTTTGATGAGCGCGGTGGCCGTGGCGGCGAGCATCGCGAGGGCGCTCGTGGCAATGGCAGCCGCAGCGGTGCTGGCCGCTCTAACGAGTCGCGCGATCGCCGCGATCCGCGTGCCAGCCGCGATCGTCGCGATGACTGGCGCAACTACGACGATACCCGCGAGGAGCGTCGTGGCGGCTATCGTGGCGGGCGTGGCGGCAACCAGGCCGGCTCCCGCGGCGGCCGTGCCGGCGGTCGCGATAATCGTGGTAGCTATGGCAATAGTCGTGGCGGCAAGCGCGGCGGCAGCTCCCGTCGCCCCGGTGACGGCGGCGGCAAGCGCAAGTAACATACGCATCGCCCGCTAGAGCGAGGTGAACCAAGGGCCCCGAGCAACTACGCTCGGGGCCCTTTTTGTTTGCCGTATCCGATCGCTAGTTCAAATGTGATTTCCTCGGGAATGCATCTAGAGGATGCCGTGGGCCTGTTTCCTACCATGCGGCAATGGGTCCCATGGGGTGCGCCGTGCATTTTTTGGAGTATTCTGCAGTTCGAGTTGTCTGCATATGATTTGACGTCGCCAACGGTGGCTTTCGGATATCCCTAGCGAGCGTTCTGAGTCAGATTTCGTCGTTTTCCGGAGCAGGGGCGCGTCATTCTCGCCATGTCGGAACCCAAAATGACGCAGCGCCCTAAAGGTTTGCCCGCTCGGGGTATTGCTGGCGCGGTCACGTTGCAGAATACTCCGTTTTTTGCACGGGCCAGGATGGGGTACCTCGGGAGAACACGGCGGTATCCCGTAAATATATACAATCTGTACCGTAATTTATACAAAACGAAGAGGCAGACAGCGTAGGGTGGGTGCATTGGGGTGCTTGGTGCACCAAAACGGGGATCCCATGCGCCGTATACTCTGGCTGGATGTGAAAGCGGCTTGACGCGTTGCCAGGCGTAGGGGAGGGTGCCTCGATGAGCGTATTCGAAATTGTGTTTAGTCCGACGGGTGGAACGCGGAAGGTGTCTGGCCTTGTGGCCGGGGCACTGGGCAAGAATACCGTTACCGTCGATCTGGCCGATAGCGGGCTAGATTTCAGCGCTGTCTCGATGACTGAGGACGACGTGGCCGTAATCTCTGTGCCGGCGTATGCCGGTAGAATCCCGGCTGTGGTGGCTGACCGGTTGGGCATGGTGCGCGGCAACGGGGCTCGGGCTGTTTTGGTTTGCGTATACGGAAACCGCGCGTTTGAGGACACGCTCGTAGAGCTGGAGGACGTTGCGAAGCGCGCCGTATTTAGGGTTGTTGCAGCGGTTTCTGCTATTGCTGAGCATTCCGTTGCTCGTCAGTTTGCTGCTGGGCGACCGGATGCGCAGGATGCGGCGCAGCTCGCAGAGTTTGCGCAGCAAATTCAGCAAAAGCTGTTGGCTGAGGATGCGTCCGGGCCCTCTATCCCCGGCAATCGTCCTTATAAACAAGCCGGAGGTCACCGCATGGCACCCGAGGCAACAGAGGATTGTGTCTCCTGCGGTGCATGCGCCGCGGCGTGCCCCGTTTGCGCTATCGACAAGAGTGACCCCAAACGAGCAGCTGGCGAGGCGTGCATCTCCTGCATGCGCTGCATCGCCGTATGTCCGCGAGGTGCTCGCAAGCTTGATTCCAACAAACTATCCGCTGTTTCCCAGATGCTGAGCAAGGTTTGCGTCGCGCGGAAGGAATGCGAGCTCTTCATCTAGCGCAAGTGAGATTGGTGCAAACAAACCTGGCCCTTTTGCACCAAAAACGATCCGTTTTTCTCCGTTCCCAAGGGATCATGTGATCCGAAGGAGACGGAGGAAAACGGATCAAAAAGGAAAAATAGTAAGGCGCTCTTTTTCACATTGAATATTGCAATTTGGTAACGCGTTTTATCAAATATGGCATTTATCTGCGGTAATGTTCTATTTCACCGCTGAGGGTGACATTTCATGCCGCCTGCCGAACTGCGTGGAGACCTAACAACTTTTTAGGTCAGTGTTGTGCGTGTAGCAATTTCGCCCGGCCTCGCCTCCGGGCTGCCATGTGAGAGGGGATCTTATGGCTCGACTGCATGTAATGGAACGCAGCCACGCTCAGGCCGTCATGGACGACCTGCACGATGCGCTCGGACGTCGTCTGGCGGTGAGCTCGCTCGCCCCGTGTCCCGTGGAGTTTACGGCAGCGCTCGTCAACCTGTGTTCGACGCAGAGCTGCGGCAAGTGCACGCCCTGCCGCGTGGGCCTGAGCACACTGAGTGACCTGCTCGCTGATGTGCTCGAAGGGCGCGCCGATGAGTCCACGCTCAACCTGATTGAGCGCACGGCCCGCACTATCTACCTTTCGAGCGACTGCGCCATCGGCTACGAGGCCGGCGCCATGGCGCTCACAGCTATTCGTGGCTTCCGTGATGACTTTGAGCACCACATCCGTGAGCATTCCTGCGGCTTTGATCGCGAGGCCCGCGTTCCGTGTGTCTCGGGCTGCCCGGCGCACGTCGACATTCCCGGGTACATTTCGCTCGTCGAGGCCGGCCGCTATGCCGATGCTGTCAAGGTCATCCGCAAGAACAACCCGCTGCCGCTCGTCTGCGGCCTGGTGTGCGAGCATCCCTGCGAGATGCACTGTCGCCG
>CABRZN010000092.1 GCA_902475445.1 uncultured Collinsella sp. | reverse complement strand
TCGCCGTGGCATGGTCGACGACCCCATGAACATCCTCGCCCTCAAGCGTTTTGCCGTTGAGCACAGCGACCTCAACGACCACAAACCGCATGTAGTGGACGACACCGGTAAGCGCGTCGCCGTGATCGGCGGCGGCCCGGCTGGTCTTTCCTGTGCTTACTACCTGGCCGTGATGGGCCACAAGGTGACCATCTTTGAGCAGCGCCACCACCTGGGCGGCATGCTGCGCTACGGCATCCCCAGCTATCGTCTGCCGCGCGAGCGCCTTCAGGCCGAGATCGATTGGATCTTGAGCGCCGGCATCGACGTTGAGCTCGATCACTCCGTCAACGGCGAGGAACTTGTCCGCCTGCGCGACGAGTTCGATTCCGTCTACCTGGCCATCGGTGCCCACAGCGATAAGAAGCTCGGCCTTCCGGGCGAAGAGGTGCCCGGCGTGGAGTCGGCCGTCAAGATGCTGCGCGCCATCGGTGACGACGAGCTGCCCGACCTGAGCGGCCAGCGCGTGTGCGTCATCGGCGGCGGCAACGTGGCCATGGACGTGGCTCGCTCTGCCGTGCGCTGCGGTGCCGAAAAGGTAAGCATTGTCTACCGCCGCCGCATCTGCGATATGACGGCCCAGGACGCCGAGATTGCCGGTGCCCAGGCCGAGGGCTGCGAGGTTCTGGAGCTCACAGCCCCGCTCGGTATTGAGACGGGCGAGGACGGACGCGTGAACGGCCTGCGCGTACAGCCGCAGATTATCGGCGAGCCCCGCCGCGGGCGCCCGGCCCCGCGTGCCGCCGCCACGCCCGAGCAGGTCATTCCCTGCGAGCGCGTGTTCGTTGCCATTGGACAGGACATCGACTCCAAGCCATTTGAGGACATGGGCATCGCCTGCAAGTGGGGTCGCGTCGTCACCGACTCGGACGGTGCCGTGCCCAACTTCGATGGCCTCTTTAGCGGCGGCGACTGCCAGACCGGCCCCGCCACCGTCATCCGAGCCATCAATGCCGGCCGCGTGGCTTCGGCAAATATCGACCGCTACCTGGGTTTCGACCACAAGATCAAGCTCGAGGTTGAGCTGCCGACCGTGCAGTTTAAGGGCAAGCATGAGTGCGGCCGCTGCGAGCTGAGCGAGCGCGAGGCCGGCGAGCGTATTCACGATTGGAATCTGGTCGAGCAGGGTCTCACCGAGCAGGAGGCGCGCCAGGAGGCAAGCCGCTGCCTGCGCTGCGACCACTTTGGCTTTGGCGCGTTCCGCGGAGGGAGGAACCTGGAATGGTAGAGCCCAGCAAAACCACCGTCAGCGACAACACCGAAAACGGAGCGCACAATATGGTCAAGCTCACTATCGATAATTACGAGGTCGTGGTACCCGAGTGCACCACGATCCTGGACGCAGCCAAGTCCGTCGGCATCCAGATTCCCACCCTGTGCTACCTGCGCGATCTAAACGAGATCGGCGGCTGCCGCGTGTGCGTGGTCGAGGTCGAGGGCTGCGACCAACTGGTTGCCGCCTGCAACAACTACGTGCTCGACGGCATGGTGGTCCACACCAACAGCCCCAAGGCCCGCGAGGCGCGTCGCACCAACGTGCAGCTGCTGCTGTCCCAGCACGATTCGCAGTGCACGAGCTGCGTGCGCAGCGGCAACTGCAACCTACAGACCATCGCCAACGACCTGGGCATTTTCTATCTGCCGTATCAAAGGCATTTGGCGGGTGAGGGCTGGGATTTCGATTTTCCCATCATCCGCGAAAACGACAAGTGCATTAAATGCATGCGCTGCATCAAGGTGTGCGAGAGCGTGCAGGGCCTAGGGATTTGGGACCTGACCAACCGCGCCACGCACACCGCCGTGGGTACCCGCGGGCGCGCGCCGATCGGCAAGACCGATTGCGTCGCGTGCGGCCAGTGCATTACGCATTGCTCGACGGGCGCACTGCGCGAGCGCGACGATACCGAGACCGTGTTTGACGCGCTCGCTAATCCCGACAAGATCGTGCTGGTGCAGATCGCGCCGGCCGTGCGTAGTGCTTGGGGCGAGGAGCTCGGCATTCCGCGCGAGGAGGCAACCGTCGAGCGTCTGGCTTGCGCGCTGCGCCGCGTGGGCTTTGAGTACGTGTTCGATACCGATTTCTCGGCCGACCTCACCATTATGGAGGAGGGCTCCGAGCTGCTCGAGCGCCTGGGTAAGGTCGCCAAGGGCGAGGGCGACAGCCGAGGCTGGCCCATGTTCACGAGCTGCTGCCCGGGCTGGGTTCGCTTTGTGAAGGCACGCTATCCGGAGTTTGTCGACAGCCTGTCCACGTCAAAGTCACCGCAGCAGATGTTCGGCGCCATCGCCAAGAC
Organism: uncultured Collinsella sp.; assembly: GCA_902475445.1. Lineage (GTDB taxonomy): Bacteria > Actinomycetota > Coriobacteriia > Coriobacteriales > Coriobacteriaceae > Collinsella. Next base: position 5,072 of record CABRZN010000092.1, on the reverse strand, counting down.
CTACTACGCCAAGGTGCTGGGCGTGGAGCCCGAGCGCCTGTTTGTGGTGTCCGTGATGCCGTGTGCGGCCAAGAAGGCCGAGTGTGCGCTGCCGAGCATGGTGGGCGAGGGCGGCACGCCCGATGTGGACGTTGCGCTGACGGTGCGCGAGATGGTGCGCATGATCCGCGCGAACCACGTGAGCGTCGACACGCTTACCGAGGAGCCGCTCGATACGCCGCTGGGCTTTGGTACGGGCGCGGGTGTGATCTTTGGCGCCACGGGCGGCGTGATGGAGGCCGCCGTGCGCTCGGCATATTACCTGGTGACGGGCAAGAATCCCGACGCCGACTTCTTTACCGACGTGCGCGGGCTCGACGGCTGGAAGGAAGCCGTGGCCGATATCGATGGCACCAGGGTGCGCGTCGCCGTGGCGCACGGGCTGGGCAACGCCGCTCGTCTGCTCGACGCGATTCGCGACGGCCGCGTGAGCTATGACTTCGTTGAGGTCATGGCATGCCCGGGCGGCTGCGTCGGTGGCGGCGGTCAGCCCATCCACGACGGCTGCGAGCTGGCAGCCGAGCGCGGTCAGGTGCTGTGGGGTCTGGATGCCGCTGCGGACATTCGCTTCTCGCACGAGAATCCCGATGTTCAGGCGTGCTACCGCGAGTTCCTGGGCGAGCCGCTCTCGCCGCTGGCCGAGGAGCTGCTGCATACCGACCATCACGCCTGGTCGATGCCCAACGAGGGGACGTGCTAGCGATGCGCGCGTTTGATTTTGAGATGTCGCGCCGGGGGTTTGCCTCGGCGCTCGCCGCGGGCGCCTTGTCGCTTGCGCTCGCGGGCTGTGGCGGCGGGGCTGCCGGTGCCGGGTCCGCCGCGGGCTCGGCTGCCACGGACGGCGCCGGTGCTGCCGCAGAGCCGGTCGAGGTGCACGTCGCCTCGCTCAAGGGACCGACCTCGATTGGCCTGGTGCAGTTTATGGACCAGGCTGCCGATGGCGAGACGGACAATAAGTTCGACTTTGCGATCAACACTGCCGCCGACGAGATTGTGCCCAAGGTCATTCAGGGCGATATCGACATTGCCCTGGTGCCCGCCAACGTGGCGAGCGTGCTCTACAACAAGACCGAGGGCGCGGTGCAGGTCATCGACATCAACACGCTGGGCGTGCTGAGCGTTGTGACGGGCGACGCGAGCGTGACCTCGTTTGGCGATCTGGCGGGCCATGCCGTCTATATGACGGGCAAGGGCACCACGCCGGAGTACGTCATGAACTACCTGCTGGAGCGCGCGGGCCTGACCGGCCAGGTGACGCTCGAGTTTAAGAGCGAGCCCACCGAGGTGCTGCCGGCCTTGCTTGCCGACCCGTCCGCCGTGGGCGTGCTGCCGGAGCCGTTCAAGACCGCTGCCATCGCCAAGAGCGAAGGCAAGCTGTCGGCGCCGGTGAGCCTGACCGATGTGTGGGACGAGCTGGCAGGAGACACGGGCTCGCGCTTGCTGACGGGTGTGACCGTGGTGCGCCGTGCGTTTGCCGAGGAACATCCTGAGGCCGTGGCGGAATTCCTGAGCTGCCATGCGGCGAGCGTTGAGGCCGTCAACGCGGCGCCGGCGGACTGGGCTCAGGCCGTGGTCGATGCGGGCATCGTGGATAACGCTACGATTGCCGAAAAGGCGATTCCCGGGTGCATGCTCGTGTGCCAGACGGGGAAGGATATGAAGGCGGCGCTCGGTGGGTACCTGCAGGTGCTGGCCGATGCGGACGCGAGCGCCGTGGGCGGCAAGCTCCCGGCTGACGATTTCTACTACATGGAGTAGCCCGTGCGTGCGTTTGCTCGACAAATGACAGAGCGTATGAAGGCGGTGGCGGCAGCAGGTGCCGTCGCCGCCTTTTGGCTTGCCGTGTGGGTGCTGGTGGCGGGTCTCGTGGCGCAGCCGCTGATTTTGCCGGGGCCGGGCGCTGTCGTGGTATCGTTGCTGCGGCTGGCATGCGATGGCGGCACCTGGGCGATTTTGGCGGGCTCGGGCGCGCGGATACTGGGCGGGCTGGCGCTTGCCGCGGTATGCGGCGGCGTGCTGGCGGGAGTCTCGGTGCGGTCGCGGACGTTTTCCCGCCTGGTGGCGCCGGCGCTTTCGTTTGTAAAGGCGACGCCGGTTGCCTGCGTGGTGGTCCTGTTGCTCATTTGGCTGGGGTCGGCGCGCGTGAGCATCGCCGCGGTTTTTTTGATGGCGCTGCCGGGCGTGTATTTTTCGCTGGTCGAGGGTTTGACGCAGGTTGATCAGTCGCTGGAGCAGATGTTTCGTCTGCATGGCGTGCGGGGTTGGCGTCTGTTTTGCGCCCATACCTGGCGCGAGGTCCTGCCGTTTGTGCTTTCGTGTGCGCGTGCCGTGATCGGCATGAGCTGGAAGGCCGGCGTGGCGGCGGAGCTCATCGGCATGGCGGTGGGTACCGTGGGCGAGCGCATCTATCAGGCAAAGCTTTTGATTGAGACGGCCGACCTGCTGGCTTGGACCGTGCTGGTCGTTGCCGCCTCGTGGGCGTGCGAGCGCGTGCGGGTTTCGGGACCCGTGGCGTGGCGCGCGGCCGTGCGGGCGCATGGGCATGGACTGCGCGGGCGTGCGGGGGCTGCGAGCGATGGCGCTGCAGCGGAGCTTGCGCTTGCCGTGGGCGATCGCGCGCCGTGGGCGCCGGCGCTTGACGGTTTGGCGCTCAACGTACCCGCGGGTGGGCGTGTTTGCGTGATGGGCGCTTCGGGCGTGGGCAAGTCGACGCTGCTCGCCCTGGCGGCGGGGGAGTGCGTGCCATGCTCGATGGTGTTTCAGGATGCACGCTTGGTCGAGTCCGCCGCGGCGCTGGATAACGTGCTAGTGTGCGCCGATGCACGCGTGGACGCCTCGAGTGCTGCGGCCCTGTTGCGCCTGCTGGTGCCGGGGGTCGATGTACATGCTCGCGTGGCCGAGCTTTCGGGCGGACAGCGCCGTCGCGTCGAGATCGCTCGAGCCCTGCTGTGCCCGGGCGGCGCGGTGATTCTTGACGAGCCTTTTACCGGTTTAGATACCGCTGCGCGCGACGCATGCGCCGAGGTCGTGCTCGACTTGCTCGACGGCCGCATGCTGTTGCTTGCCACGCACGATGCCGTCGACGCTCAGGCCCTCAATATCTCGGATATCATCACGCTCTAAATACTTATTCAGCAACAAAATGATCCGTTTTTTCTCCGTCCCCATGGGGTCGGGTATGGTATTCTATCTGCGGGGTAATACTTAGGAATACCAAGTAATACCAACGCCGTAGAAACACACTCCAGATGCGGGCCAATCGGGTTGCCTTCACAGCCTGTCGCCCAGCCGCGTGGCCCGCATCTATCCGCACCACCGTCGTTTCAAAAAGGAAGCGCCATGGCAGAACACATGACCCCGGTTGTCGCGAAGGTCTTGCCCGAGGAAAAGGCGGCCTTCGCGGCGGCAACCCAGCTCGTGGGCACCACGCCGTCCAACGCCATCCGCATGTTTATCGCCGCATTCAATCGCTGCGGCACCTTCCCGTTCGACATTTCGCCCAGCGGGGCCTTTGGCACTGCGCCTGATTCTCATCAATAAGTGATCCGTTTTCCTCCGTCCCCATGGGACCAGCTCTCTGCCGAGTTGTGGTAGAACTAGGGAACGGTTTTGAGGAGGTTGGCATGCTCAATGCGATGATTTGGGCGCTTGCCTGTTTTGGCGTTGTCGCGGCAGATATTGCCCTGAGCGCGGTTCTGTTTTCAGTTCTCGATGCCGTGTCGGTGCTGACGGGCTATCCGATCGACAATCTCGATATCCAATGGTTCCAGGCCGTCGCGCAGACGGCATCGTTTTTGATGGCGCTGCTGTGGTGGCGTTATCTGTGGCCGCGTTCGTTTGTGGCACGCTGGCAAAGCGAGCATCCGCTCGGCGGGGGAGCGCGTGGGGCGTGGAAACGCATCGCCTGCGTTATCGTGATTGGCCTGGCCCTGCAGGTGGTCGTTGGCTACGTGACCGATGCCGTGCTGTCACTGTTGCCCGATGCAGCGGCCGACTACAGCGAGCTTGTTGAGGAAACAGGCATGGGTGACACCAGCTATCTCGCCGTCCTGACTACGGTGCTCGGCGCTCCGTTTTGCGAGGAGTTGCTGGTGCGCGGCATTATTTTTGAGTTTTCGCTCCGAGCGTTTAATCCGCAGTGCCGCCCACTTTGGAAGCGCCGGCGTCGTGCGAGCGCGCAGGACGGTGCCATGGTTCCCTGGGCAGCCCCAAACACGTGGGGTATCGCCGCGGCGATTGTGCTGCAGGCGACGATCTTCGGTTTTATGCACATGAATTGGGTGCAGGGTTGCTATGCGGGTGCCGCCGGCCTCATCTTTGGTTGGGTGCTCGTGACAACCGGAAAGCTCCGCTACACGATCCTGCTGCACTTTGCCTTTAACGCCGGGTCGTACCTGATGGGTCTGTTGTGGTTTGTGAACACACCGCTCGACGTGGTAATCACGGTCGCTATCGCCGGCGTCATCCTCGTTGAGGCTATGCGCTCGCTGCGCCACGCGTGTGGGATGGGCGCAGCGAGCGCGCCGCTGCCCTAGTTGCGACGCCCGCCTCCGTTGGCGCCCTGACGCCCCTGAGCTGCACGGTTGCGCCCGGCAGTGTTCTGTGCACGCGACATGCCGCCGTGCCCCTTGCTGCCTTTGGGTCCCTTGCCGCCAGCGCCACCGTGCGGCTTGCCGCCTTTCTTGCCGGTGCCATGCCCACCGCCAGCAGACGTCTCACCCGGGCGCGGCGGCACGGGGCGGATTAGACAGTGTTTGGTGTAGCCGATCAGGTCACGACGCCCGGCTTTTTCCAGCGCCTCGCGCACCAGCTTGTAGTTCTCGGGCTTGCGATACTGGATGAGCGCGCGTTGCATGGCCTTCTCGTGCGGGTCGCGTGCCACGTAGATCGGCTGCATGGTGCGTGGGTCCACGCCGGTGTAGTACATGCAGGTCGACATGGTGGACGGGGTGGGGTAGAAGTCCTGCACCTGCTCGGGCATGTAGCCCATGTCGCGCACGGCCTCGGCAAGGTCCACGGCTTCCTTCATCGTC
>CABRZN010000091.1 GCA_902475445.1 uncultured Collinsella sp. | reverse complement strand
GCATCACTTCCGCGCAGGTGACCATCGGTCGCGAGCGTTCGGTTTCGGACATCGCCCTGCGCGACCCCAACGTGTCGCGCCGCCACGCCCAGCTCACCTTTACCGGTTCGGACTGGTCGATCGAGGACCTCAATTCCACCAACGGCACGCTCGTCAACAACCGCCGCATCACGCGCTGCCCGCTGCGTAACGGCGACCTGCTGACGTTTGGCCTGAGCACCTTTGAATTTAGGGGATAGTCGCTTATGAACATCGATATCGTCCTTTTTGCAGGCCGCATCGTCCTGGTCGCCCTGCTCTATATCTTCCTGTTCGCCGTCATGAAGACCGGCGTGGGACTTGTGCGCGGACAGCGCCGCGACTCGGCTATCTGGACGATCGATGTGGACAAGGGTCCGCGCGGTATCCGCGGCATCCACGTAGATATGCTCGGCCCCGTCATCGTCGGTCGCTCGCCATCTTCGGACATCTGCATCAACGAACCATTCGTCTCGGCCTCACATGCGCGCTTTTCGCTGCAGGGCCCGGCGCTCATCATCGAGGACCTCAACTCGCTTAACGGCACGCTCGTCAACGGCCGCCAGCTTGTGGAGCCCGCAACACTGCGCGAGGGCGACGAAGTCCAGATCGGCGATGTGGTCATGAAGGTGAACCGTCGATGATCGACGAGGAGAACAAGTCCGCGACTATGACCGAGGCACCGGCTGCCGCCACAGCTGCGCCGGCCCACGCCGCTCCGGCGGGCTCCGCACCCGTGGAACCCGAGGACACCGTGTTCTCCCTGCCTCTTTCGCATGTAACGCATGATATTTCGGATCTCGCCGATAACGAGGACGAAGAGGATGCCGTAGCGGCGCCCATCGGCGCACATGCTGCGGAACAGCCCACAGCGCCCGAAGCAACCTCGGCGCCAGCTCACTTTGCAGAGCCCGTCGCCGCGGCAATCAACGAGAGCGCTGCGGTGTTTGCGGCACCCGAGCCCGCCGCGCCGGCGTTTCCCATAGCTCCGGCATCCGAAGTTGCGCCCGTGTCTACGCCGGCGCCCGAAGCGGGGCCATCCCCCGAGGACGGCCCTGCACCCAAGACCCCGCAGCCTGCGCCCGCAAGCGAGTCCGATGCCGTGGCCGAGCCCGCCGCCCAGTCGCAAAGCATGCCCGCGCCGTCGCACTTTGCGACGCCCGAGCCTATAGACGTCAGCCCGCAAGATGACGAGTCGACCGCCCGCGTGTCCGAGGAGCCCGGCTCCCCGGACACCGGCGATTCCGAATCAAACGCCGAGACCGACACCGTCTCCCCCGGCGACACCGCCGAGATCGATGTCGCCGCCGTGGAGGCAAAGCTCAAAGATCCCGGCTCGACCATGAGCTTTGAGCCGCTGACCGACGAGCGCATCGAGACCGACTCGACCTACGACGCCGGCACCACCACGCAGCTTATGTGGGGCGCCCGCTCCGACGTTGGCTGTGTGCGCCCGCACAATGAGGATTCCTACCTGGTGCAGTCGCCGCTCTTTTGCGTATGCGACGGCATGGGTGGTCACGCCGCCGGCGAGGTAGCCTCTTCCATCGCCGTCGAGACTATTGCCAAGACGGCCCCGCAGTCCGCCGACGCAGCACGCCTGGCCGCAGCCGTCGAGGCAGCCAACGCCGCCGTAATCGAGGCGGCCCTGAACGGCCTGGGCAAGCCCGGCATGGGCTGCACAGCCACTTGCGCCTATATCGAAAACGACACGCTCGCCATCGCCCACGTGGGTGACTCTCGCGCCTACCTGCTCCACGAGGGCACGCTCATCCGCGTGACCCGCGACCACTCCTACGTGGAGGAACTCGTGGACGCCGGCGAGATCACGGCAGATGAGGCTCGCGTCCACCCCAACCGTTCGGTCATCACCCGTGCGCTGGGCTCGGACCCCGCCATGTATGCCGACCACTTCACTCTGCATATCGAGGAAGGCGACCGCCTGATTCTGTGCTCCGACGGCCTTTCGAGCATGATTCCCGATAGCGATATCGAGAACATCGCCACGCAGTCCTCAACCGCGCAAATCTGCGTCGACAACCTGGTGGACGCGGCGCTTGCCGCCGGCGGCCACGACAACGTGACCGTAGTTGTCGTTGACCTGGTTGACGATGGCGTTATGCGCGAGGCGCAACGCGTGCGTCGCCGCAACGTTACTATCGCCGCCATCCTGGCCCTCGTCTTTGTGCTGGCAGCTGGCATCTGGGCCTACACGGGTGTCACCGGCTCGTACTACCTGGGTACCTACCAGGGCAATGTCGCCGTCTGGCGCGGCCTGCCCGGCAAGCCGCTCGGACTCAAGCTCCACTGGCTCGAAAGCGAAACCAGCATCAAGCTGTCCGACCTGCCCGAAGACACGCAAAACCGCCTCAAGGCGGGTATTCCGCAAACAAGTGTCGACGATGCGCAGGACACGATATCCAAGTACCGCCACCAGATCGACGAGGAGCAGACCCGCCAGGTGATTGACGCGCAAACGATTCGTGACAACACCGATCAGGAATCCACCTCCGAATCAGATTCCGAGAAAACCGCCGAACAGTCAGCCGAGGCCGAAGCCTCCGATAAGAATTAGAAAGGGAGTGCCGCTTATGAGTCGCCGCAACACCGAACTGCTCTTGCTCATCGCCTCGGCGTTCCCCGTCATCCTGCTCTATGCGATGTACGTGCTCACCGCGGGCGCCACGATTTCCTTTGAGACGCTCGCCGTGCCGATCGGCCTCTTTGCCGCCTTTGCCGCGGCCCACATTGCCGTGCGCATCTTGGCGCCCGGCGCCGACCCCGCCATCCTGCCCATCGTCTTTGTGCTCTCGGGCATCGGCATCACATTCGTGACGCGCCTGGCCCCCGACCTCGCCATCTCGCAGCTCATCATCTTGTTTGTCTCGGTGGCGCTCATGGTGGGAACGCTCGCACTGGTCAAGAACCTCGACGTGGTCATGCGCTACAAGTACACCTTTGGCATTATCGGCATCATCCTGCTGATGCTGCCGATCTTTATCGGCACCACGATCTCGGGCTCCAAGCTGTGGATTCGCATCGCGGGCTTCACCATCCAGCCCGGCGAGTTCGCCAAGGTCTTCATCGTCCTGTTCCTGGCAGGCTATCTGGCCGAGAACCGCGAGCTGCTCTCCATCTCCAACCGCAAGATCCTGGGCCTCAAGATTCCGCGCTTCCGCCTGCTGCTGCCGCTGTTTGCCGTGTGGGGCGTGTGCCTGCTCATCGTCGTCTTCGAACGCGACCTGGGCTCGGCTGTCCTGTTCTACACCATCTTTTTGCTGATGCTCTATGTTGCCACGGGACGCTTTTCGTACGTCATCATCGGCCTTGCGCTGCTGGCCGTTGGAGCCGTGGACGCCTACAAGTTCCTGTCGCACGTGCAGGTGCGCTTTCAGGTCTGGGTCGATCCGTTTAAGGACGCCCAGGGCCAGGGCTACCAGATCGTACAGTCGCTTTACTCGCTGGCTGACGGCGGCCTGGTTGGCGTCGGCATCGGCAATGGCATGGCAAACAACATCCCCGTCGTCGAGTCCGACTTTATCTTCTCGGCCATCGGCGAGGAAATGGGCCTTTTGGGCGGCGGCGCCGTGCTCATCCTGTTTATGCTTTTTGCCGTGCGTGGCCTCACCACGGCAGCCCGCGCCAAGTCCGACCTTGCCGCCTTTAGCGCGACCGGCCTTACGGCGGCCATCAGCTTCCAGGCATTCTTAATCGTTGGCGGCGTAACCCGCCTAATCCCGCTGACCGGCGTCACCCTACCCTTTATGAGCCAGGGCGGTTCCTCGCTGCTGGCGAGTTTTATCATCGTCGCGCTGCTGCTACGCGCCGGCGACGAGGCAACCGGACGCGAAGCCGAGCTCACCGGCACCGGCACCATGGCCGCCATCACCGATGACCAGGTCGCATCCGCCGCCGCCCCGACCGGCACACGTTTTGCCAGCGCATCTTCCTACGGCCACGGCAACCACTCCGCGGGTTCACGCATGCGTCGTCGCCTGCTCGACACGCCAGAGTCCGGCGTGCTCGGCCGCGTGGCGCTTGCCAACCGTCTGACTCGTGCCGTGTTTGCTTTCACGGCGCTGTTCGCCATCCTTATCGGCAACCTCACCTATGTCCAGGTCATCAAGGCGAAGGATTACCAGGACATGCCGACCAACAACCACACCATCGCCCGCTCCAGGTACATCCAGCGTGGCTCCATCATCACGTCCGACGGCGTGACACTAGCCGAGTCGCTGCAACAGGAGGACGGCACCTACGCCCGTTCCTACCCCAACGGCAACATGGCCGCGCACGTGGTGGGCTACGTGAGCCAGCAATACGGCACCGCCGGCATCGAGAGCGTCATGAACGATACGCTCACCGGCTCCAAGGATTACTCCAGCTGGAACAACGCCATCGCGTCGCTCGCGGGGCAGACCCAGCCGGGCAATACCGCCAAGCTCACCATCGACTCGCGCATCCAGACGGCTGCCGAGCAGGCGCTCAAGGGCTTTAAGGGCGCTGTGGTGGTCATGGATCCGCGCACCGGTGCGGTCCTTGCGTGCGCGAGCTCGCCCACCTACGACAACACCAACATCGACGCGCTGCTCCAGTCGGGCGGCGGCGAGGACGGCTCCATGTACGACCGCGCCATGGACGCGCTCTACACCCCGGGCTCGACCTTTAAGGTCGTCACACTCTCCGCGGCGCTCGAAACCGGCACCGCCAGCCTTACCAGCACGTACCAGGCGCCCGGCTCCATGGATATTGGCAACGCGCCGGTCACCAACGATGCCAACGAGAGCTACGGCACCATCAGCCTGCAGCAGGCCTTCGCCGTGTCGTCCAACGTCGTCTTTGGCCAGGTGGCCAACGAGATTGGCGCCAGCTCGCTCGTCCAGTTTGCCAACGCCTTTGGCTACGGTCAAAAGCTCGGTCAGGATCTGACCACCGCGGCTTCCATCATGGCCGACCCGTCGCTTATGACCGAGTGGGAGACCGCTTGGGCAGGCGCCGGCCAGCCCGTCGGCATGGACCACACGCCTGGCCCGCAGACCACCGTCATGCAGAATTGCGTGATCGCTGCCGCTATCGCCAACAGCGGCGTGGTCATGGACCCGTTCTTTGTGTCCCAGATACTCGCCCCGGACGGAACCGTGGTTAAGACCACGCAGTCCCGCTCGCTGGGCCAGGCTGTCAGCTCTGCCACGGCCGACCAGGTCAAGCAGGCCATGCTCGCCGTCGTCCAGTCCGGTACCGGCACCGATGCCCAGATTCCGGGCGTCAAGGTTGCCGGCAAGACCGGTTCGGCCGAGACCGGCGGCACCAACGTCAACTCTATGTTTGTTGGCTTTGCACCTTACGATTCACCCACGGTTGCCATCTCGGTGGCCCTGGAGGATTACGACAAACACGACGTCGAGGCGGCCAAGATTGCCGGCATCGTCCTGACCGCGGCGCTCGCCGCACAGGGAGCGTGATGCCCATGATCGAATCGGACACCCGAGGCGCGCCGCGGCCGAAGAGTTAGCGGCAACGCGCCACACGGCCCCAGCGGCCACATCGTAGGTACTACACACATCGTTGAGCGAATAGTTATGTTAGGAGCAGGAATGGAACAGAGGGTCCTCGGGGGAAGATACCTCCTCAAGGATAAGGTGGGAACAGGCGGCATGGCGACCGTCTACCGTGCACAGGACCAGGTCCTCGACCGCACGGTAGCCGTCAAGATCATGCTGCCGCAGTATGCCGGCGACGCAACCTTCGCCGCACGCTTTAAGCAGGAGGCCCAGGCAGCAGCCGGTCTCTCCTCCCCCTATATCGTGGGCGTCTACGATTGGGGCAAGGACGGCGACACCTATTACATCGTCATGGAGTACCTGCGCGGCACCGACCTTAAGAGCGGCATCAAGAGCCACGGCGCCCTCGACCCCAAGAAGGTCGCCCAGATCGGCTCGCAGATCAGCTCTGCGCTTTCGGTCGCCCACAAGCACGAGATCATCCACCGCGACATTAAGCCGCAAAACATCATGGTGCTGCCCGACGGCAACATCAAGGTGATGGACTTTGGCATCGCGCGTGCCAAGAACAGCCACCTCACGCAAGACAACAACGTGCTGGGAACCGCCCACTACGTCAGCCCCGAGCAGACCCGCGGTCAGGACCTCGGCCCCACCTCGGATATCTACTCGCTGGGCGTCGTGATGTACGAGTGCGCCACCGGCCGCGTTCCCTTTGACGGTGACGACGCTATCTCGGTCGCACTCAAGCAGGTCAACGAGCTGCCAATTCCGCCGAGCCAGATCAACTCCGGTGTCGACGCCGACCTTGAGCGCATCATCCTCAAGTGCATGGAGAAAGACCCGGCAAACCGCTTCCAGACCGCCGACGAGCTGCGTCAGGTGCTCAACAGCTACCTGTCGGGCCGTGCCGTCAACGTCTCGGAGCCCACGCGCATCATCGGTGCCCCCGGTGAGCTGGGCGCCACCAAGACTCGCGAGCTTTCCGATCAGACGCGCGCCATGGTGCGTCCCGTCTCGGGCGTGAGCGGCCAGAATACCGCCCGTAGCTCGGTTTCGGGCTCCACCGGCTCCTACGAGGTCGAAAAGCCCAAATCCAACAAGAACAAGATCATCGCCGCCGTGGTGGCAGCCGTTGCCGTCATCGGCATCGTGGTGGCCTTTGCCACAGGACTCTTTGGCGGCGAGCAGGTCACCGTGCCCGATGTGCTGGGCAAGGACCAGCAGACCGCTATCGAGCTGATCAAGGAGGCCGGCCTTGAGGTCGGAACTGTCGACCAGAGCTATAACGACGATGTCGACGAGGGCAAGGTCGCCGAGCAGACGCCCAACGGCAACACCAAGAAGGCCAAGGGCACCAAGGTGAACCTGGTAATCTCCAAGGGCCCCAAGCCCTCCGAGAAGGTTGAGGTTCCGCAGCTCGTTGGCCTGACCAAGGACCAGGCCGAGGCAGCGCTGGCAAGCGTTGGCCTTAAGGGCAGCGCTTCCGAGGAAGCCAACGAAGCCGAGGAAGGCCAGGTCTTTGAGCAGGGCACCGATGCCGGCAAAGAAGTCGAGAAGGGCACGACCATCTCGTACAAGGTCTCGAGCGGCCCGGATACCACCTCTGTTCCCGATCTGACTGACATGACCGAGTCCCAGGCGCGCAATGCGCTCGACATGGCCGGCTTTGGCGTTAACGTGAGTTATCAGGAGAACGACTCGGTTACCGAGGGCACGGTGATTAGCTGGAACCCCAGCGGCAAGCAGAAGCCCGGCGCCACGATTACCGTCGTCATTGCCAAGAAGTCCGGCAAGGCGAGCGTTCCGGGCAATCTGTACGGTAAGAGCATCTCTGCCGCCGTCACCGCGCTCAACAATGCCGGCTTCTACAACATCGCGTTCTGCGACCAGAACGGCAAC
>CABRZN010000090.1 GCA_902475445.1 uncultured Collinsella sp. | reverse complement strand
CCTTGCTCGCCTAGGGGCGTTTTCGCTGGCGTATGCTCAACCTACGACGCAATGTCGGCAACCAAGCCGAAAACAAAAAAGGCCGAAGTCCCGAAGGGTTTCGGCCTTTTTGTTTTCCGCAGCGTCCAAGCGCAGTTTATCGGTTCTCGATGCTGCCGATATTCTTGAGTTCGATGGAGATGAGGCCGTTGGGCTCATTGACGAACTCAATGTACTCGGAGTTCGAACCCATCTCGGCCGGGAAGCTGATCTCGATACCCGTATCGGTACGGATCTTATGATTGCGCACCGCCGCGCGTTCGACCTGCTTGCGCTCCACGGGCACACGCTCAGGCACCTTCTCCTCAGTCAGTGCCGCGCGCACGCTCTCCTTGATAACCGGCTCGTCCTCAAAGACCTCATCGACGATATCCCAAGGGGGCAGTTCCTCGTCATCCTCAACTTTCTCGGCAACAGCAGCTTTAACCTTGGCGAGTGCTACAGCCGTGTTGGCACCGTGCTCCTCGGCGACTTCCTCGACCACACGCGTCACGGTGTCGATGACCTCCTTGCCCGATACCCCCGTGTCGCACTGCAGCAGGCCATCGGGAATGAGCATGCGATCCTCGCCGGCGATCTTGCGTTTCTTGTCCACATAGCCGATCTCCATGGTGCTCGCGCGCACGATGGCATAGCTCGGCACCTTTTGCGAGGGGTTCGGCAGAATGGCGTAGTGGCGCGCGATGTCGTTGCGCACCTCCCCCTCCTCGCGGCCCACTTCGTGCATAAAAGCCTGCTTGGAGCCCAGCAGCATCACGGCAAACCAGCGGGCATCCTCATCGTCGTCAAAATCAGCCACGAGCACGTCGGTGGACTCAGCTTTCTCGGCTTTGGTGAGCTCGGAGGAGATAAACTCAGCAATCTGCTGCGACAGGTCCACGAACTCGCGCTCGCCAAAGAAATAGCCCTTGAGCTCGCCGCCAAACGCAGAGTTCTCGGCAAACGTGGCGCGTTTATTGTCGGCCGAGGTGCGCGCGCGGCGCAGATGCGTGGTCACGAAGTTGCGCACGGTACGGCTCTCGATATCGAGCTCGCGCTGGCTCATAACGTTGACGGCAGAGTCAAAGTCCAGGATATGCAGAATCGCGTGATTGATTTTCATATACGGCATTCCGTTCTAGATCGATTTCGGCACGAACCAGTATAGCGGTCGAGCCCGCCCCAGACGCATCGAAGATTGGTGCATCGGGGACAGGTGCTTTGCACCAATGGCTAGCGCAGGAGCTCGGACTGCCAAGCCTCGAGCTGTTCTGCCAAACTCTTGCCGGCAGCGGGCATGTCGATCTGGGGTCGTTTGGGCAGCAGTGCGCATTTAAGGATTGCCGCGATGGTCTGCGAGACAAAGCGTCGCGTATCCTTGTCAAAGCCTTGCGCAGCCTGGAGCATCACGGGCAGGCTCTCGCGCAGATTCCCAGCGATATCCGCAAACCGCTCAGCACCCGTAGCCTCAAACACGGAGAACAACGCATCTACAAAACGCTCGCGCTCGCTAGGCGACACCGCAAGCAGCATCTCGCGAATGGAGCCATCAACGTAACGAGCGCCGGCGGACAGGCGCTCACAGTACACGAAGTCGCGACCATCAACCACCCAGCTAAAGGGATTGTGCTGCAGCAGGCTGAACTCGGTGCTCTCAACGATGGCATAGTCCTCCTGTGTCTCGAACATCATGCCAAAGATCGACGACCGAGGTAGCGTCTTGTCGATTCGACCGGAAAGATCGGCAAAGGCGTTTCCGTTCAGAAACTCCTCGACGAAGCCCGGACCATCATGGGAATACGCCCGTTCGATTCGCTCACGGGCGACATCGGAGCACATCGCCGCACCGTACACCGCAAGGTTTCCACCCTTGGAATGACCTCCGCACAAAAGCGGCCCGCCAATCGCATCCGCTGCCTCGTCCACATAACGCGTCGCGGATTCCTGGGCCGGCACAGGACACCGGAACGCCATGTTAAAGTCCTCTTTGCTGTCGGTCCCCCGGAAGGAAAGATAACTAAACCCCGCCGGAAACCGGAACGCCATGGCTGCAAACTGCTCTGTCGCCACCGCATCGCTCACGGCACGATAGCCGCAAACGTGCACGCCACGGTAGCGAGGGCTTGCTGCCACGGCCTCCAACAAGGCCCTGCTCCCCTCTGGGTCCCACAAGTCGTCAATCATGTCCCGGTAGCACTCGGCACGCAGCAGCTCGCGTACGTCTAGGCCCTGCCAGTCCGTCAGCTCCGCCATATCACCCGGCAAACGCAAATAGGACAACCACGCAAAGACCAGGCTATCCACCGCGCAGAACGGCCGCTCCTCAAACGGATCAAACGCCGTCTGGGCATAGGTCAAAAAATTAGGCGAATCCGACATGGCCCTCCCATCAACTATGGTGCATTGGGGTCAGGTTACTTTGCACCAAAAAGGCGCCCGGGCCGTGTGGACCCGGACGCCTTCATTGTAGCTTTTCGCTCTGGCGAGCTTGATTTAGCAGGAGAAGTCGACGCTGTCGATGATGTCCTTGAGGGCCTTGGCGGAGGCGGTGAGCTCATGCTGCTCGTCATCGTCCAGCGGGACGGGGACGCGGCAGACAACGCCGTCGCGGCCAACGACAGTCGGCATGGAGATGGCGAGATCGGACAGGCCATACTCGCCCACCATGAGCGAGGAGACGGGCAGAACGGTCTGCTCATCGCGCATGACGGCGGTGCAGATGCGCTTGACGGCCATGGCGACGCCATAGTAGGTGGCGTGCTTCTTCTCGATGATGGTGTAGGCGGAGTTCTTGACGTCCTCGGCGATACGCTTCTCAGCAGCCTCATGCTCCAGATGGCCGTGAAGCTCGCAGAAGGTGTTCAGTGGCACGCCGGCAACCTGAGCGCTGGACCAAGCGACAAACTCGGAGTCGCCGTGCTCACCCATGACATAGGCCTGGACATCGCGCGGGTCAACCTCGACGTGGGCGCCGAGCATCTGCTGCAGGCGGCCAGTGTCGAGCACGGTGCCGGAACCGATGACGTGGCCCTCGGGCAGGCCGGACATCTTGATGGCGGCGTAGGTCAGAACATCGACCGGGTTGGAGACGATGAGCAGAATGCCGTCGAAGCCGGACTTCTTAATCTCGGGGATAATGGACTTAAAGATGCTGACGTTCTTGTTGACCAGGTCCAGGCGGGTCTCACCGGGCTTCTGGGCAGCGCCAGCGGTGACGACGATCATGGCGGCGTCGGCGACATCGGAATAATCGCCGGCGTAGATCTTCATCGGCTCGGCAAACGTCATGCCGTGCGCGATATCCAAGGCCTCACCCTCGGCGCGGTTCTTGTCCACGTCGATGAGGACCATCTCGGAGAACAGACCGCTCTGCATCAGCGCGAACGCCGAAGACGAACCGACGAAACCGCAGCCGACA
This sequence comes from uncultured Collinsella sp., assembly GCA_902475445.1. Taxonomy (GTDB): domain Bacteria; phylum Actinomycetota; class Coriobacteriia; order Coriobacteriales; family Coriobacteriaceae; genus Collinsella. The sequence continues at coordinate 3,996 of CABRZN010000090.1, read as the reverse complement.
ATAGCGACCTTCTTCTCGTTAACCATAAGAAACTCCCATCTCACTCCACAAACAAGCCGCCCGGGAACGACCCGAGCGGCTTGCCGTAATCCCAATACATCCAATCGGGACTTTGATTATGCTCCTATTCGCAGCCAAAAATCGACCGTTTACCGAAATTGTTTGCAGGATTCGTAAAATAACTGCACGAAATCGGTTTCGAGCTATTGACGAGGCGAAATAGCTTTCTAATACAGGCCCGCCTCGCGAATGGCCTCGACAGCCAAAGCAATCTGATCGGGTGGCAGAACCAGCGCCATGCGCACGTGCCCCTCGCCCGAAGGACCAAAGCTCGCGCCCGGCGTCACCACAACGCCGGCCTTCTCCATGAGCTCCTCGCAAAACGCCATGGAATCGGTGCGACCACCGGGAAGCTTGGCCCACACAAACATGGAGCCATGCGCGTTGGGACGCTCCCAGCCCAGGTCCTCAAGACCGTCGCACAGGGCGTCGCGGCGCTCCTGGTACTTCAGACGCTGCGCCTCGACCTCATCGCGCGGACCGTTCAGGCAGGCGATGGCGGCCTTCTGGATCGGGAAGAACATACCGAAGTCGATTTGGCTGCGCAGCTTGGCAAAGGCAGAGACCACGTCCTCTCGGCCGACCAAAAAGCCGATGCGCGCACCGGTGACGTTAAACGACTTGGAGAGCGAGAAAAACTCAACGCCCACCTCGAGCGCGCCGGGATACTGCAAGAAGCTGCCGCCCGGCTCGCCGTCGAACACAATGTCCGAGTATGCGTTGTCGTGAACGATCAACAGGTCGTGCTCGCGGGCGAAAGCGATGATCTCCTCGTAGATCTCGGGCGTGCCCACCGAGCCCACCGGATTGGCGGGCAGTGACACGATCATGTACTTGGCACGGTCGGCCACCTCGGGGTCGATGCCCGCCACATAGGGCAGGTAATTGTGCTCGGCAACCAGCGGATAGTACTCGAGCTTGGCATCGGCGATCTTGGCGCCCGCCTCAAAGACCGGGTAGCACGGATCGGGAACCAAAATAGTGTCACCCGGATCGAGCAGAGCCAGGCCCAAATGGCCCACGCCCTCCTGCGTGCCGTTGCACGACTGCACCATGGACGGCGTAAGGCCCGAAACGCCAAAGCGGCGCTCATAGTAATCGCACACGGCTTGCTTGAGTTCGGGCAGGTCGCGCAAGGCATACTTCCACATCTCGGGATCTTGGGCTGCTTGCGTGAGCGCCTCGACCACGTGGTCGTACGGCTTAAAGTCGGGCGTGCCCACGCTCATGTTGTAAATGGTCTTGCCCTGAGCCTTCAGCGCGAGCAGTTTGTTGTTGAGCGAGGCGAAGACCTCCGCGCCAAAGCGGTCGAGACGCTGCGATGCCTGCATGGTGCTACCTTTCGATATGAAAAACGCGGCGCTCCGACAAGAGCGCCGCGCGATACGGGCCATCAGATTGCAAAAGTGTAACGCTTACAAACCCCGTATTGGTTCAATTTGGCCAACCTCAGTCAATTGCATTGAGCGCGTCGATCTGAGCAAGCCACAAACGCGAGCTGGCGTCACTCGGCATACGCCAATCGCCGCGCGGGCTGAGCGTCACCGAGCCAACCTTGGGACCATCGGGCAGGCAGCTGCGCTTAAACTGCTGGGCAAAGAAGCGACGATAGAACGTACGCAGCCACGTGTGGACGGTCTTGGCGTCGTAGGCGCCCTCGAAGCTCTTGAGCGCCATGCGGTAGATCTTGCCCGGCTCAAAGCCAAAACGCAGCAGGTAGTAGAGGAAGTAGTCGTGCAGCTCGTACGGGCCCACCAAATCCTCGGTCTTCTGTGCGATCTCGCCATCGCCCGTGGGCGGCAGAAGCTCGGGGGACACCGGCGTATCGAGGATATCGAGCAAGACCTCGGCAATACGCCCGCCAAAGACATCAGCCGCATAGCGCACCAGATGGCGCACAAGCGTCTTGGGCACGCTCGCGTTGACGGCGTACATGCTCATGTGGTCGCCGTTATAGGTAGCCCAGCCGAGCGCCAGCTCCGACAGGTCGCCGGTACCGATGACAAAGCCGCCAGCCTGGTTGGCCAGGTCCATCAGAATCTGCGTACGCTCGCGGGCCTGGCTGTTCTCGTAGGTCACGTCCTGCACGGCCGAATCGTGCTCAATGTCCTTGAAGTGCTGCTCCACGGCAGCATGGATCGAGACCTCGCGGAAGCTCACGCCCAGGTCGCGAGCGAGCGACTCGGCATTCGACTTGGTGCGATGCGTCGTGCCAAAGCCGGGCATGGAGACCGCCGTGATACCCGTGCGCGGAAGCCCCAGCGCATCGAAGGCACGCACGGTCACAAGCAGCGCCAGCGTGGAGTCCAAGCCACCCGAAAGGCCGATGACCGCAGCCTTGGTGCCCGTGTGGGCAAGGCGGGTTTTGAGGCCCGCGGTCTGTAGATTGAGGATCGTCTCGCAGCGCTCGGCCAGGTCACCATGGTCGGCCGGTACAAAGGGCGCGCGCGGGAAAACGCGGTCGATGTCGCAGGCGTTGCGCAGGGCGGGCTCGTCGGCGGGCGTTCCCTCAAACGAGAACTCAACGGTCGTGGCCTCCGGCGCATCGTCCGGGCGCGTCCACGTCGTCGAGCGGCGGCGCTCGGCCACCAAGCGGTCAAGGTCAACGTCTGCCACCGCCATGTCACAGGTGAGCAGCTTGGTCGCGGCGAGTTTCGAGCCGTTTTCGTAGACGAGGTTCTCGCCCGCAAAGACCATATCGGTCGTGGACTCGCCCTCACTCGCATCTGCATAGGCATAGGCACAGTACAGGCGCGCACTCTGATTGGAGATGAGGCTGCGGCGATAGTCTGCCTTGCCGATAATCTCGTCCGAGGCCGACGGGTTGAGAATCACCGTCGCACCGGCAAGCGCCATCTCGGTCGAAGGGGGCGCCGGCACCCACAGATCCTCGCAGACCTCAACGCCCAGCACCAGGTCCTCAGCACCCTCATCACAGCAACAGTAGACAAGCCCCGAACCCAGCGGAACCGGACCCTGACCGGCAAATTCAACCCACACGGGATCCGCAGGCGCCGGAGCAAACCAACGGCGCTCATAGAACTCGCCATAGTTGGGCAGATATATCTTGGCCGTAAGGCCCAAAAGCTCGCCCGCGCAGCACACGGCGGCGCAGTTGTAGATATTCTCGGCAACTGCAACGGGAAGACCGATGGTAAAGACAATCGGCAGCTCACGAGTCTCATCGAGGATATGCACCAAAGCAGCCTCGCAGGCATGCAGTAATGTGCGGTTATGGAACAGATCGGCCGCGGTATAGCCGCACAAGTTGAGCTCGGGCAGCACCAGCGCGCGAACGCCGCGCTCGGCAGCCTCGCGAACAGCCGCCAATGCAACCTCGACATTGCCCTCGACATCGGCAACGCGAATCTGCGGCGATGCCGCCGCCACACGCAAAAAGCCATCGTTCTTATTAGCCGAAACGCAGCATTGCCTAGTTGATCTGGACACTGGAGGCCCCTTCTACCCTGAGATTCAGTCTAACGGACGTTCACATATCTCTAACTAGCCAAAGCAACCTCCCAGTTTACTGAGAGGCCAACCTGTGCTAGGAGCATGTATTCAATAATATCTTTAATTAAAAAAGGAGAAATCGATAATCGACTTCTCCTTTAAGCGAGGCGAGTAAATTCCGAAACTAATGGCAGAATTTATCCATGTAGTCCTCAAAGTCGAACACTTCTACCACGACGCCCTCTTCCTGAAACTCTTTCAGTTGCTCCAAGAGATCTTTGTTAATAACGTCCATGCAGAAACCTCCTCTATCTAATCAACTGTAGTATATCTGCTTTCATGCAATTATCAACCAACTTGTTTAATTGCTCCTCGTTTGCCGATAGTCCCTCTTTTTTCAAAATGTCGCGCACCTCGTTCTTAGTAATCGGCTTTTCAAACAACGAAAGCAAAGCGAACGAAAAATCATTAACCGCACACATT
>CABRZN010000089.1 GCA_902475445.1 uncultured Collinsella sp. | reverse complement strand
AATACGCCCGCCGTCGATCTTGGGGCTCATAAACGTCGCCCCAAACTGGCCCTTCTCGGCATTGCAGACCGGGAACTCGGCATCGGGCGTAAACAAAAAGTCGGGGTCTGCGTGGTTCTCCAGATAATGGCGAACGTCGGACATGCCCACTTCCTCATCGCAGCCCAGCAGCGCGCGGAAGGTGTAGCGCGGGGTAATGCCGTGCTTGAGCAGATAGGCGCCGGCGTAGAGCGACAGCACGGCAGGACCCTTGTCGTCGATAACGCCGCGGCCGAGCAGCCAGCCCTCGCGACGCTCCATCGCAAACGGGTCGGTGTTCCAGCCGGGGCCGGCGGGCACCACGTCCACATGGCAAATGGTCGCGAGTTGCTTGTCGCCGCGGCCCGGGATATCGGCAATGCCCACATAGCCCTCGTCGTCGCTCGTCTGGTAGCCGAGCTTTTGCGCAATGCCGAGCGCGCAATCGAGCGCGTCACGGACTGGGCGGCCAAACGGCGCGTCGGGCTCCGCATCGGCAGAAACTGCCACGGACGGATAACTCACCAGCTGCTCGATATCGGCGACGACATCTTCCCAGACCTTATCGACATACTCAGCGACGCTCTGCTCCACCTGATTCATGGACGACCTCCTTACCAATGAGCGGCGAGCGTGCCCGCCCCTCACATTACGTCATTAGATAGCGAAAAGTTTAGCAAGCTCGGCCACCGAGTGCACCACCGCATCGGCACCCGCGGCCTCGTGCTCCCCCGGCGCCGCCGCGCCCGAATAGATGCCGATACACGGCAGACCCATCGCGTGCGCGCCCTCCACATCGTTAAAGCGGTCGCCGATCATCACGGCCTCGTCGGCCGTCGCACCGAGCGCCGCCAGCGCATCGCGGACCGAATCTGCCTTGGTCTCGCGCCCCTGCGGCGGATTCATGCCAGCCACGGCTTCGAACTGGCAAAGCCCCAGCTCACGCACCATATCGATGCACTTCGCCTCCATGCGCGACGTCGCCACGGCCATACGTTTGCCTTGGGCGACCAACCCATCCAGCAGCTCGGGGACCCCATTGAACACGGGATACTCCTCCGGTCCCAGTTCATCAAAAAAGGCGCGGTACTCATCGGCCACCACAAGCGACTCCTCGCGGGAAAAGCCGTAAAAGTCGTGAAAGCTCTTCCACAGGGGCGGCCCGATCATGCGGCGCAGATCACCCATCTGCGTCTCCGAAAACCCGCGCGCAGCCAGCGTCTTGCGCGTCGAGGTCATCACTGCCCGACCCGTATCGGCCACCGTGCCGTCAAAATCGAACAGCACAACCGGCCGCTCGCAAAGTTGCAATGCCGCCATCGGCACCCTTCTTCCCCAGTTGATGATTTCCACACCACCGCTTCAAACTGTTGACTATTCAACAATTGAACCTAGCAATGTAGAGCAACTCCACTATACTTGTCGCACTTTGCTTTCAGAAGGCGGCGCTGCCGCGCCCCAACGAAAGGTGCAATTATGTCTTTTGCCATCATAACCGACTCCACGTCGGACATCTCCCCCGCCCGTGCCCAAGAGCTCGGCATTTACGTGATTCCGCTGCATGTGATTATCGAGGGCGAGGACCTGCTCGACCAGGTGCAGATTACCGCCGAGGAATACGTCGCCCGCATGGCCGGCTCCGAGCAGCTGCCGCACACCTCGCAGCCGAGCGCCGGCGAGTTCAAGGCGCTGTTTGACCGCGTACGCGCCGATGGCCACGACAGCGCGATCTTTATCTCGCTGTGCAGCGAGTGGTCCGCCTGCTATTCCAACGCATGCCTGGTCGCCGAGACCCACGAGCTCGACGTGCGCTGCATCGATTCGCGCACCGGCTCGGGCGCCGAGGGCCTGCTGGTGGAGTACGCGCTTGCCATGCGCGAGGACGGCCGCAGCTTGGACGAGACCGAGGCGCAGATCCGCGCGACGCTGCCCGACGCCCACCTGCTGCTGATTCCCCGCACGCTCGAGAACCTGGTCAAAAACGGCCGCGCCCCCAAGCTCGCCGGCCAGCTGACGCAGATGCTCAACATTCGCCTGGCCGTTTCGCCGGAGTGGAAATCGGGCGAGATCAAGGCAATCAAAAAGGGCCGCGGCGCCAAGCGCATCGTCGCCAACACCATGGCCGACTGCCTCGCATTTTTGGCCGAACATCCAGGCTCCAGCGTGCGTGTGCTCACGACCGGCGCCGCCGAGGAGCAAGAGCTCGTCAACCAGGCGCTCGCGGGCCAGGACTACGCCGACGCCGGCACCGGCCCCATCGGCTGCACCATCGCCACCCACGTAGGCATTGACGCCATCGCCATCAGCTACTGCCCCCGCTACCAGCCCACCCACTAGGGCCACCTTTACCACTTGCGGTGAAATAGGGACTGTTTTTGGCATATCAACCGCAAATCAATCCCTATTCCACCGCAACTTTATTGCCGCGCGCTACCCACATACAAGATATTGCTGGCGATTGGCGCGTTCCCAGCTGTTTGGGGAGCTTTGATTGGCCCCAACGATACCCAGTGGGCAAAAAATGGCAAATATGAGTACTGTCACAATTTTAGTAACAGCAAAATCTAGCTGAAATTGCCCGCTTTCACCGATTTCAAGCGCCATAAAGCCCCGAATCGTCGTGGTAAGGGGGTTAGAAATATCTAATCTCAGCCAATTGGTCTTAAATACTTTCCAAATGATATGGTACTAGCCAGGCAACAGTACTCATATTTGCCATTTTTTGCCCACCGGGTTCGGATGAAGCCCGCTCTTTACGCCTCTGGCTGCCCACATAACCGCAAATCCTGATTACCAAGGGCCGTCGCGCGCCTTGGCATCGACCGAAAGCCACTCGCGGAGCAATCCCTCACCGTTAGCGAACTTGAATCGAAATTATATATCCCAAGAAGTCGCAATGCCGTACCCTCGTCTCAGCAACTCCAACACAAGAATGGCATTCAAATGGGCAACACCATGCATCAATACGCCCTCTTTGGGACCGCACAATTTAAATACGATCAGACGATTGCGCACACCGCAGACCCACACCGACAAATCGTCATTTGCAACAACGGTTCAGACGTACGCTACGCCACACTTGAAGAGTGGGAAGAAGCCGGCGCTTTGTTCGATGAACGAGCACAAATCGAGGGCATCGTCACCAGTGCGAGCCCAGCACGTGACAAACTCGAGCTCTTTCGCAGCCTCTTTACCGGGCGTAAAGATGTTTACGCTCATGGATATCGCAGAAAAGACGGGGGCATCGGCTATACGCCCGCTTGCGCAAACGAGTGGAAGCCGGGAATTTGTCCCAAAGTAGCCCATCAAAAAGTCAAATGCGCAGAATGCCACAATCGCGTCTTCCCCGAATTAAGCGATGCCGCAATCATTGCTCACTTTAAAGGCAACGATGACCGGTTCCGCGATGTCCTCGGGCAATATGTACTCGACAAGAACTGCAATACGAAAGTTCTCGTCATCGATTTTGACAAAGCAGACTGGAAAGAGGCAACAAATGTCGTACGGCTTGTTGCAAAACGACGGAACATTAACGCCGCCGTCGAGCGCTCAAGGTCCGGCAACGGCGCACACATCTGGTTTTTCTTTCTCGAGCCAATCAGCGCAAAGGCTGCCAGAGAGTTTGGAAGTTGCCTTATAACCGAAGCTGCGGCGCTTAATAAGACAATCACGTTCGAGGCCTTTGATCGAATGCTACCCGCTCAGGACACTATTCCCGATGGAGGTTTTGGAAACCTCATCGCACTTCCCTTTCAAGGCAAGGCACAACGTGAAGGAAACAGCGTATTTGTAGACGAACAATTCGAGCCCTTTCCCGACCAATGGCTTTATCTGTCGCAAGTCCAGCTGATTCCGCGCTCGACAGTGCAAAATCTGATCGAGACCACTGGGGACAACCCACACGGGCTAGCAACAGTTACGGTCGCAAACAAGACCAAACGATATGCCCAAAAACCACGAAAGCGGCTACCGCTCACATCGCGGGACTTTCCTTCATCGCTGCCCGTCACGCAAGCCGATATGCTCTACATCCCCGAAAAGTCTCTGAGTCCTGCAGCTCAAATGGAAATCCGCGGGCTCGCAACATTCGCCAACCCAGAATTCTATCGAGCACAAGCCATGCATCAATCGGTATTCGGTAAACCGCGACTTATAGACCTCAGCGAACTGAGAGATGGTTATGTTGCGATTCCCCGGGGCTGCAAAACTCAGCTTGAGCAGCTGCTCCGAGAAACCGGCGTTACTGCCCACTATTCAGACGAACGCAAATCCGGCAATCAAATTGTGATGACATTTAAAGGCGCCCTTCGCCCTGAACAGCAAATCGCCGCTGAGCAGCTACTTGGATACGAAGATGGAATCATGTCCGCGCCGACAGGCTTCGGTAAAACAGTCATTGGGGCTTACCTTATTGCCGCCATTGGCCTTCCAACGCTTGTCATCGTTCCCAAGACCACGCTCATAGCTCAATGGAGATCTCAGCTCGAGCAGTTCCTCGACATTACGGACAACAGAGAACCCGTCCGAACTCCAAAAGGACGAATCAGCAAAAGACAGCCTCCGGTCATCGGACAAATAGGAGGGGGCAAAACCGCCGTAAGTGGCCTCGTCGACGTCGCTTCGTTTCAATCGCTGTCTGGCAAAGACCGCCAAACCGGAGAGCCGATAGCCAAGCAGCTCGTTCGCAATTACGGTCTCATTATCTGCGACGAATGTCACCATGCCGCCGCGCCACAGCTCGAGCTTGTTCTCAAGTCTGCCCCGGCCAAATACGTATACGGCCTTTCCGCAACGCCCGAGCGCTCCGACGGTCTTACGCGGGCACTCTCCATGCTCTGCGGCCCGCTTCGCTATGTCATCGATCCAAAAACGCAAGCGATCCAGCAGGGCATCCAGCGCATCGTACGGCCTCGTTTTACCGGAATTCGACTACCGGCCTACGAGCCCGGTGCAAGCTTCAATCAGATTCTCGACCTTCTGTGCGCGCATACGGCAAGAAATGAATTGATTGTCGACGACGCCCTCGAAGCCGCATCAAGCGGTCGACATCCACTTGTGCTTTCAAAAAGGAAAAAGCATGCCGAGGAGCTTTGCAGGCTCTTTCGCGACCGCGGACACGAGCCCATCCTCTTAACCGGGGAAATCGATGCTAAAGAGAGGAAAGCGATATTGAGCAAGCTTCCCGGCTTTGAGCACGAGCACAGAATCATTGTTGCCACCGAAAGCCTCCTGAGCGAGGGGTTCGACCTTGCATATCTCGACAACTTGTTTATTGCGACGCCGATAGCCTGGGATGGCAGCGTAACGCAACAGGCAGGCAGGCTGCATAGAAACTACGACGGCAAACAGCGGGTTGAGATATTCGACTACGTTGATTTATCTATACCCATGCTCGCCCGCATGTACCAGAAGAGACTCAAGACGTACGCCAAGCTTGGGTACGAAGTCTACGTGACCGGAGGCAGCGAGCAGCCCGATCAAAACATTCTCATAGAGCCGGCGAATGCCGTAGAGACATTGGTTGAAGACATCGTCGACGCCGCCAAGAGCATCTTCATTGCCGCGCCCTACGTATCTGCCGCCTGCCTTGCAAAGCTCGGCGATGCAATCAAAGGCGCCGCTGCCCGAGGGATTGCCCTTGAGATTTACCTTGCCTCGACTCCGCGTGAAGATGCAAAAGAGACTTTGGCCGAAATGAACGTCGAGTATGCCATCAGAGCAGAAGGACGTTTGTGTGCAGCGATAATTGACGAAGAAACTGTCTGGTACGGAACGATCCCGCTGCTAGCTTTCCCAAAGAACGAAGACTGCAGCATCAGGTTCAAAAACAGCGAGATCGCAGCGGAGCTCTTAGACGAAGTCAGCCACAAGGGAAAGCCAGATGCCGCGTCAACAGACGGAACATCTCCATCACTTGCGGTGAAATAGGGACTGTTTTTGGCTTATAAGCCGCAAATCAATCCCTATTTCACCGCAACTTAGAAGTGAGTGGCTAGCTCAGTGGGCCCTGAAATAACTCTTGATGCGAACCCATTCTTACCAGTCGAATCACCGGATTGGTTTTATGCGGCAGGTAGAGAACGACCACGTCGACCAGGCCATCGGAAAGATGAAAATCGATGTGACCGTTGTAATTGCCGCCCGGGTTGGAGAGCTCGTGGGCACCGTACTCTGCCGGAAGCACGCCGTGTGCCGCAAGCTCGGCAACTGCCGCCTTAAACTCGGTTTTTAGCTGCGGGTGGCTCTGCATCGCTCGCTTATAGTCGGCCTTAAACTGAGCCTCGACCTTAATTTCAAACATCGTCTAATCCTCATCGAGGAACGACATCAACTCATCAACGTTATCGAATGACGGGCTGTCGTCTGGCAGAATCCCCAACTCATGAGCCTCGGCGATCACCATGGCACGCCTCGTCGCCTCGTTGGGCATCTCCGCCCTTCCTACAATCTCAAAAGGAATCTTTCGCTGATTTACCAGCTGCCGAACGGCAAGATTGAGATAGGAATTGAGGCTGAGGCCGACCGAATCCAAGAACTCAGTCGCCTGCTCCTTGAGCCCCTCTTCGAGGCGAACCGTCGTAGGCTTAACCGTTGCAGTAGACATACGCGACCTCCTTGCCCTCGTCTTTTGCATCAGTATACCCAATATAAATGGCAACCTGACGTTAGATAGCATCAGATTGCCATGCATATTCATGTCGCGGTAGACACGATTGCTCTACATCAACCCGCTGAGCGCAATGTCAACGGCCTCGTTGAGGTCGTCGGTAATGTGTACCAGATCCGGGTCGAGCGGGCTAATCATACTGGCGCTCATTACCGGGCCGTTAAGCCAGTCGAACAGGCCCTGCCAGTACTCGCTGCCCACCAGCACGAGCGGCATGCGCTTGACCTTGTGCGTCTGCACCAGCGTGAGCACCTCGAACATCTCGTCGAGCGTGCCAAAGCCGCCGGGAAACACGATGGCGCCCGAGCTGTACTTAACGAACATGGTTTTGCGCACAAAGAAGTAGCGGAAGTCCATACCGAGGTTTACGTATTTGTTGAGCCCCTGCTCGTGCGGCAATTCAATGCCCAGGCCAACTGACTTGCCATTGACACTCGCCGCTCCCCTGTTGGCCGCTTCCATGATGCCGGGGCCGCCACCGGTGATGACCGCCACGCCACGTTGCGCGATCTTGCGCCCGACGGTACGCGCCGCTTTGTAGAGCGGATCGGTCTTGGGCGTGCGGGCGCTACCGAAGATGGTCACCGCGGGCCCGAGCTCGGCAAGCGCGCCAAAGCCGTCGACAAACTCAGCCTGAATGCGCAGTACGCGCCACGGATCGGCATGCAACCAGTCGGTCGACTCCTCGGGCGCCAGCAGGTTGGCGTAGGTGTTGTCCTTGGGAATCATGGGACCGCGCATGACCACAGGACCGCGTCGGTACGTCTCGTCGTAGGCCGGCTCGCCCTCGACGTTCTCATTCTTAATCATGGGTACTCCTATCGAGAAAAAGAAAAGCGG
>CABRZN010000088.1 GCA_902475445.1 uncultured Collinsella sp. | reverse complement strand
CAGCTCGAGTGAGCGCGAGGCCTGGCGTGTTCCGCGGATACGGCGGTCGATGCCCTCCAGGCGATGCTCCAGGTCGGGCACGCGGCCCCTCAGAGAACGAAGACGCTCGCTCGTCTGGGCCAGGCGCACCTTGGCGTCGGCGAGCTTACCGGCTGCCTCAGAATCGTCACGGCGCACGCGATCGAGCTCGTCGTTGGCCTCGGCAATCTGCAAGCCTAAGTCGCTCGCCTGCGCACGGGACTCGTCACGCGAACGAGTGAGCTCGTCCACGCGCGGACGTGCGGCACGAACGGCCTCTGCGGCCTGCTCGCGGCGCTTGGAAATGCGCACGCGCTCGACCTCGGCATTGTTGGCACTCTGCTCCAGGCGGCCGATCTCAGAGAGCAGCGAGCGGCGCTCGCCCTCAAGACGGGCAATCTCGCCGGCGGCATCGCCCTCGGCGGCGCGCGCCTCCTCGACGGCCGCATTGGCCTCGACGACCTGATCAGAAACATGCTCAAACGCGGCAGTAAGATCGGGCTCCAGGCCCTCCAGCTCGCGGATACGACGCTTGCGCTCCAGAGCGCCCGAAGCCTCGCCGGCATCAAGCCCCACGCGAACCAGGCCGCCGCAGGCAACGCGTGCGCCATCGGGAGTCACATAGGTCACGCCATCAACGACCGGCGCGGACAGCGCACAAGGCAAGTCATCGACCACGTAATAGTCGCCGAGCAATGCCTCGACGACCGGACCGTAGCCCGCACGCACGGACAGACGATCAACAAGACGGGTACCGGCGGCACCCTCGGCAGCCGCAGAGCCACTCACGCTGCGCGCCACCAGCAGCGCCTCGCCCGAGGCCTTCTTCTGGTCCAGCGCAGCGCGACCGGCGCGCTCAAGTGCGGCAGCGTTATCGAACAACAGGGCATCGATATCGCCGGCGAGCAGCTGCTCAACCAGGCCCTCAAGCTCACGAGGTGCCTCGAGCACATCGCCCAGACGACCCGAGACATCGTCGCCCAGCGCGCCCACCAGACGGCTTACGAGCGGCGAGCTGTCGGCCATGCGAGCATCAAGCTTCTTTTGGCTGGCAAGCTCCGAGCGCACCTCGGACAGCTTGTTGCGTGCCTCGCCTTCGCGGGCACGCAGGTCCTTGAGGACAGCCCGTGCCGTCTCGGTGGCCTCGCGCGCATCGCTCTGGGCCTGACGAGCCGCCTCAAGGGCGCTCTCAAGCTCCTCAGCACGGTCGCGGCGGCTATCAAGCGATGCCGTGACCTCCTCGAGCTGTTCATCGATCTGCTCCAGGCGCGAGGCATACATGTTGTCCTCGACCTCGGCGTTGCTCAGCGAGTCCTTCACCTTGGCGAGCTCGAGCGCAGCATTATCGGCAACGCGCTGCACATCGCGCTGTTCGCGCGTGAGCTGCGAAATCTGATTGTCGAGCGCAACGCGACGCTCGTGGAGCTCGGCGGCGGCAGGACCAGCGGCGTCAACGTCCTCCTGGGCCTGCATATGCGCGCCGGTCACTTCCTCGAGCTGAGCACGTGCGTCCTCGAGCTCCTCGACCACGCGACGGCGCTGATGCTCGGAGCTCGAGATCTGGCCACGCATGTCGGACAGGCGCGACACCATGTTATGGCCCTTTTCCTCGAGCAGGCGCATATCGGAGTTAATGCGACCGACCACGTCTTGCATATGACGGCGCTGCTCGCCCAAGTCGCCCACAAACAGGCCCTTTTCCTCGAGCATAACTTGGAGCTTCTCGAGCTCGCGCTCCTTTTCACCCAAGCGGTATTGCGCGAGCTCAAGCTCGGCAGCGCCCTCCTTGGAGCGGCTCTCCAGGTCGTTCCACTGCGATTGCAGTGAACGCAGCTCATCGACGGCCAGCATCTGCGTAAGCTCGTTCGCGCGCGAGGACAGCTCTTTGTACTTGCGCGCGCGATCGACCTGACGCTCCAGCGGCCGCAGCTGACGGGCGATTTCCTTATTGATATCGCGGGCACGGGTCAGGTGCTCGTCCATCGACTTGATCTTTTTAAGCGCACGTTCCTTGCGACGCTTGTGTTTGGAGATGCCGGCGGCCTCCTCAATGAGGGCACGGCGCTCCTCGGGGCGGCTCTGCAAAATGGCATCGAGCTTGCCCTGGCTGATGATGGAATGCGTATCCTTGCCCAGTCCCGAATCGTGCAGGATATCCTGGATGTCCATCAGGCGGCACGGGCTCGAATTGATGAGGTACTCACTCTCACCCGAACGATACATGCGGCGGGTGATGGCCACCTCGTCAAAGTCGACGGGCAGCATATGGTCCGAATTGTCGAGAACCAGCGTGACCTCTGCCACGCCTACCGGCTTGCGCGCCGACGAGCCCGAGAAGATGACGTCTTCCATGGCCTGGCCGCGCAGCTGCTTGGCGCTCTGCTCGCCCAGAACCCACAGAATCGAGTCGGAGATGTTCGATTTTCCCGAGCCGTTGGGACCGACGATGACGGTTAGGCCCGGCTCAAACGTCATGTGGGCGCGGTCGGCAAACGACTTGAACCCTTTGAGCGTGAGGGACTTGAGATACACGGTTCCTCGCTTAAACAGGCTTCTTGTTCAGAATCACGCCGTTGGTGGTGTAGCCCATGCGGTCGAGTGCCTCGAGCGCAGCGGCCCCCTCGGCCTCCTTCTTGGAGGAACCGGTGCCGCGGCCCTGGCGAATACCGTCGATGAGCACCACAGCGGTAAAGGTGGGCGCATGCGCGGGGCCCTCGGAACCGACCAGCTTATACGCGGGAGGCTCGTGGCCGTCGGCCTGCACGCACTCCTGCAAAAACGACTTGGGGTTCGCAGGATGCTCGGCACGCTCGGAAGCCAGGTGCGGCTTGAGTGTACGGTGGATAAACTCCGCCGCCGCATCCCAGCCGGCATCCAGGTACAGGGCGCCCACGAGCGACTCGTAGACGTTCTCGAGCGCCGAGTGCAGACCGCGCGCGCCCGTGCCGGTCTCGGAGGCACCAAAGATGATGATGTCGTCGATGCCCAGCTCATGGGACACCTCGGACAGCGTGGCGCCCGAGACGAGCGACACCTTCAGGCGCGTAAGCTTGCCCTCGTCAAACTCCGGATAGGACTCAAAGAGCGAGCGGGCAACCACGGCGCCCAAAATGGAATCGCCCAAAAACTCAAGGCGCTCATAGCTCGCCGAGACGGGCTGACCTTCCACGGCAGAAGGGTGCGTGAGCGCCGCGCGCAGCAGCACCTTGTTATTGAAGTCGTGGCCCAGGATTTCCTGGGTGCGCGCGAGTCGTTGAGATAAAGCCAAGACTTAGGCCTCCTTGGCGTTTTCAATAGCGTCGACAGCGTCGACGACAGAGTTGAGCGACAGCAGGGTCTCGTCATCGATCTCGAGGTCGAACTCGTCCTCGATGGCCGTCACCAGCTGCAGACGCTCGAGCGAATCGGCATCGAGATCGTCAAAGGTAGTCTCGTCGCTAATGTCGGCGACATCGACGCCCAGAACGTCAGCGGCGACTTCGGCGATCTTATCGAAGATTTCGGAGCGGTCCATAGCGCTTCCTCTCGTATTGCGTGAACATCAACGAGCTGGCGCCGCAAGCGCAGCGCCAAGACACGGTTTTGATTCTACCCCACGACGAAGGCCGCGAGGCACATAACAGCGCTCTAACTCGCTCCTACAAAACGATGCCGTCCATAGAGTTGGCGACGTTCTCGACCAGCCCGGCGCGCACGGCCTCCACCGCGGCGAGCGTACCGTTTTTTACGGCCTCGACCGAGGTGGCACCGTGGCCGATCAGGACCACGCCACGCAGGCCCAGCAGAATGGCGCCGCCCTTAGCATCGCCCGAGAGCTTTGCCTTGATCTCGCGCATCTGCTTTTTGATGAGCAACGCGGCGATCTTGGTGCCCAGCGAAGCCATAAAGGCACCCTTGAGCTCTTGCAGCAAAAACTTGGCGGCGCCCTCGGTCGCCTTGAGCGCGATGTTGCCCGACATGCCATCGGCAACGACGACGTCAAAGTTACCCGAGGTCAGGTCGGTACCCTCGCAGTTGCCCACAAAGCCGGGAACGGCGGCCTTCATGGCAGGGAAGCACGCCTTGGTAAAGTTGGAGCCCTTCTCATCCTCGGTGCCGTTGCCGAGCAGACCGACGCGGGGATGCTCAATGCCCAAGACGACGCGCGCATAGGCGCTACCCATCTGGGCAAAACGCACCATGTCGTCGACCTCGACATCGGGGTTGGCGCCCATGTCGCACAGGACCGTCAGGCCGCCGGCGCGGTTGGGCAGTGCATTGGTGAGGCACGGACGCACCGGCTGCTTCTTGCCCTCGGCCTGATACCTAAAGGGCGTCACGTAGGCGGTAGCGGCAGCGGTCATGGCGCCGGTGGAGCCGGCAGAGAAGAACGCGTCCGCGTTACCCTTCTTGATAGCGCGGCAGGCAAGTACGATCGAGGACTTACGCTTGGTCATCACGGCTCGAATGGGATCGTCATCCATGGCGATGACATCGGGCGCCTCCAAGGCCTCAACGCGAGCGTGAGCCGCGGCAAAGGGGTTCACGATCTCTGCGGGACCGACGGCCAAGACCTCGATATCGGGATCCGCCGCAAGCGCCGCCTCGATACCGTCGAGGACAACCTGAGGCTTCTCGTCTCCGCCCACAACGTCTACACAAACGCGAACGTTACTCATATACATGCTCCTTATACAAAAATGGCCGACTCATTGAGCCGGCCATTGTGGTTCCAGTTGGAACGGCATCGCATCCAGAGTATACAGTTACTCGGTAACGATAACCTCGCGGTCCTTGTAGAAACCGCAGCTGGGGCACACGTGGTGCGGGAGCTTGACAGCGCCGCAACGGGGGCACGTGGACTGAGCCGCAGCCGAGATCTTCATGTTGGCGGAACGGCGGGTGTGAGTGCGGATACGACCCTGCTTTTGTTTAGGTACGGGCATAGTGACCTTCCTTATGAACTATCCAGTGTGGCGATTACGCGCAAGTAGCGATACTACCACAGTTTTACTCGTCAAGCTTGAGATTCTTCAATGCTGCAAATGGATTTTCCGTGGCAGCGGCCCATTCGGCCTCTGCTTGAGCGGCGCAATCGCATTGCTCGACGTTGAGATTGATGCCGCAGGTGGGGCACAGGCCGCGACAATCGGGCTTGCACAGGACAACGAACGGCGTGTCCATGACGACCGCGTCGTTGATGGGCTCGCCCAGATCGACGATGCGATCCTCGCCCAGCAGCTCGTAGCCGTCTTCGTAGGCTTCGGGGTCCTCGGGCTCGTTAAAGAGATAGAATTCCTCAATCTCACCGGCGATATCAAACGAAGCGGGCTCCAGGCAACGGTCGCACTCACCGGTTGCGTGCGCGCGGACCATGCCCGTAAGCAGAACACCGGTGCCGGCATTGGTAAAGACCACGTCGTAGTCAATGCCGTCCTGCAGCTGGTACTCCTTCTCGCCCACCGTATAGGCGGCGACATCGACCTTGCCGGTCAGCGGATACGAGTCTCCGGGAAACTCGAGCTGCTCGGAAAGATCGACGGTAACGTTCGGGAACTCAGCCATTACCACTGACCATTCTGCTGGGCGGCACCCTCGTTAAGCTGCTGGCGACAACGGGTGACGGTGCCGGTCAGGCTCTTGAGGTTCTCCTCGAGGTGCGTAAAGACCTGCTCGGCGTAATCCTCGGCGGCATAGCGAGTCTCGCGCTCATACTGCTGGGCACGGTCGCGGATGTCGTCGGCCTGCTGCTGCGCTAAGCGGACGATCTCCTGCTCACCAGCAATGGTGAGGGCCTGCTGTTGAGCATCGGCGATGATGGAATCGGCCTGAGCGGCGGCGGAAGCCATAAGCTCCTCGCGCTCCTTGAGGATACGGCGGGACTTCTGCCATTCCTCGGGATAGCTCATGCGGATCTCGTCGAGGATGTTAAAGAAGACGTCGGCGTCGATAACCTTCATCTGGGCGTTCTTGCCGAACGGCGTCTTAGCCTCTTCGATGAGCCCCTCGAGCTCGTCGACAAGACTCACGATCCTGTCGCCAGGAAAATTCTCGCCCGGCATCCGGTCTCCTTTCATAGGTAACATATCATCGTGTTAGTTTACCACATGCCACCAGGCATTAAAAAACGTCACGAAAAGCGATGTTTGAGCGCCTTGACCACATTGGACGGAACAAAATTAGAGACGTCGCTACCGAGCGAGGCAATCTGGCGAACCACCGAGCTCGAGATATAACCGTACTGCGGCGCACTCATGACAAAGATGGACTCCAGCTCGCTATCCAGGCGGTAGTTGAGGTCTGCCTGCTGCAGCTCGTACTCAAAGTCGGTCATGGCACGCAGGCCCTTGACCACGGCTCCTGCTCCCTGTTCGCGGGCAAAATCGACCAAGAGCCCGGTGAAGGGCAGCACCTCGACGCCGTCAATATCACCGAGCGCCTCACGGGCCAGCGCCACGCGCTCGTCGAGCATAAACGTGGTGCCGACGCCGTTTTTGCCCTGCGACTCGGCAACGGCAACGATCACGCTGGGAAAGATGCGGCGGGCGCGGCGGATGACGTCGATATGGCCAAACGTGATGGGATCGAAGGTGCCCGGGACGATTACGCGGTTAATGGTGTCACTCATGGGCATCCTCCGTGGGTGCGTCGCTATCGTTGCCATCATCCTCGCCATTGCCAACCCAGCGCAGCAAGTCAACCGAGGTTATGCCGTAGCGCTTCTCGCGCACGGTCTCAAAGCCGGCCGGGTGAGCGCCCGTATCGGCCGTGGCGTGCTCAAAGAGCGCGTAGGCGCCCTGTGCCAGCAAGCCTTGCTGAGCTAGGTTCTGTAGCAGCTCCTCGACCGGCTCGGCGCCAAAAGCATAGGGCGGGTCGAGCAGGACCAGGTCAAAGGGACCGCCCGGCACGCGGCCGCGCGAGGCGCTTGCCAGCACGTCACCCGCCACCACGCGCCAACGCGCACGGTCACGGCACAGCGACTCGATATTCTTGGTAATCAGACGAGCAGCGTTGCGATCGATCTCGAACGTGGTGAGCGAGCGGGCACCGCGCGAGAGCATCTCAATGCCCAAGGCGCCGGAGCCGCCAAAGGCATCCAGCACGCGGACCTCGTCCAGATCGAAGTCGAATGCCGACATGACCATAGATGCGCACGCCTCGCGCACGCGATCGGTCGTGGGGCGGGTGACATCGCGACCACGGGGCTCTTCGATCTTGCGACCGCGCCATTCGCCGCCGATGATTCTCATCCTCCGCTGACCTCCTTAAAGATGTGTCGATACCGCATGGCGACCGCATCGCGTAGAGGGCGCGTCGCCACAGAGTCAAGGTTGCAAGCATACCGCAAGAGCTCGACCGCGTCCAAATGGGCCCACTCGATCAATTCCTCGTCGGCATCAAGGTCAACAAAGCGCAAGGTCACGCCGCCATGCTGGCGGTAACCCAGGATTTCGCCCTCGTGGCGCAGACGCAGGTCCATCTGGGCGAGCGTAAAGCCATCCGAGGTCTTCTCGAGTGACTGGAGGCGGTCTTGTGCCGCC
>CABRZN010000087.1 GCA_902475445.1 uncultured Collinsella sp. | reverse complement strand
GGCGCTGCTCACCGTCCAAAACGAGCTTGATGGCGGCATCGTCATCTCTGCTTCGCACAATCCGCCGGAGTTCAACGGCATCAAGTTCTTTAGCCGCAAGGGTATGAAGCTTCCCGACGCGGTCGAGGAAGAGATCAGCGCCTGGGTCATGTCCGAGGAAGCCATGGCTGCCGACACGCTGCCGACCGGTGCCGGCGTGGGCCACATCATCAAGATGAAGGACGCCCGCAAGGCATACGTCGACCACGCCATCGATACGCTCGATGGTCTGAGGCTCGACGGCCTGGTCGTTGCCGTCGACTGCGGCCATGGCGCTTCTTGCCAGACTACGCCCGCCGCGCTGCAGCGCCTGGGCGCCACGGTGCACGCTATCAACACCGATTACTGCGGAACTGACATTAACGTTGAATGTGGCTCCACTCACCTCGAGCCCTTGCGCGAGCTCGTGCTGCGCACCCATGCTGACATCGGCCTGGCCCACGACGGCGACGCCGACCGCGTGCTGTTCGTGGACAGCGAGGGCAACGAGATCGATGGCGACTACATCCTGGCCATCTGTGGCTCCGACCTGGCCGCCCGTGGCAAGCTCGCCAACTCCGAGATCGTCTCGACTGTCATGTGCAACCTAGGTTTCTCCATCGCTATGAAGGAGCAGGGCTTCGAAATGGTTCAGACCGCCGTGGGCGATCGCTACGTTCTTGAGCGCATGCTCGCGGACGGCGCCGTCATCGGCGGCGAACAGTCCGGCCACATCATCTTCCTGGAGCACAACACCACCGGTGACGGCCTGGTGACAGCTCTGCAGCTGCTGGCCGTGCTCAAGCGCACCGGTCGTACCCTCACCGATCTTGCCGGCATCATGAAGAAGTACCCGCAGGTGCTCGTCAACGTGCATTCGGACAACAAGGCCGGCCTGGACGATTGCCAGCCCATCTGGGATGCCGTCGCTGCTGCCGAGAAGGAGCTTGACGGCCGCGGCCGCATTCTGGTGCGCCCGAGCGGTACCGAGCCGCTGGTCCGCGTGATGGCCGAGGCCGAGACGCACGAGCTGACCCAGCGCGTTGTCGACGACATCGTCGAGGTTGTCAAGCGCGAACTTCCCTAATGGTCAAAAACGGGTGCCAAGTGGTAAACTGTTAAAGCTATTTTGGTTGATTGGTATGTCCGAGGGGGATCATGTTCACTAAAGTCCTAAGGTCTTTTGGTATGCGTGGTCGAGTCCTTACGCTGGATGCTCCCATCTCGGGCGACGTCATTCCGTTGTCCGAGGTCAATGACCAGACATTTGCCACCGGCCTTTTGGGCCAGGGCGTGGCGATTCAGCCTACTGGCACGCGTGTGATTGCGCCGGCTGATGCCAAGGTCGAGGCTATTTTTCCCACGGGACACGCCGTTGCGCTTAACACGGTCGA
Organism: uncultured Collinsella sp.; assembly: GCA_902475445.1. GTDB lineage: Bacteria > Actinomycetota > Coriobacteriia > Coriobacteriales > Coriobacteriaceae > Collinsella. The sequence goes on along the minus strand of CABRZN010000087.1, from coordinate 6,371 downwards.
TGGCTTGGACGTGCTCATCCACGTTGGCTTGGACACTGTTCAGCTCGAGGGCAAGCACTTTACCGTGCATGCACAGGTGGGCGATGTCGTCCATAAGGGCGATGTACTCATTGAGTTCGATCGCGAGGCAATTGCTGCTGAGGGCTATGATGTGACGGTCCCCATCTTGGTGTGCAACTCTGTTGAGTTCTCGAGTATCAAGGGCTCCGTTGGCGTGCATGTCGAAGAGATGGACCAGCTCATCGTTGCTCGCGAGCGCTAGCAAGTGCACGTGGCCATTAGCCTACAATTCAAACACGTTTACGGAGGGCGCCCTTGAAAGAGGACGCCCTCCGTGGCAAGATGGGATTTGTCCGAAGCTAAAAGGCTTCGGGTCACCGTGGACGGGCAGGGGCCTCGACGCGGCTAGACACGAGACACATACATTACGCGACCTCGCCCTGGTGGCCGCACACGTTGGTTGCGGCCGACGCGGGCCGCGGGCAAGTGCTTGTAAGGGGAGCCTTGCCTCTCTTGTACGAGAAAGGACGCGTAATGAAGATCATTAAAGCTAAAGACTACGAGGATATGAGCCGCAAGGCCGCCAATATCATCTCGGCGCAGGTTATCCTCAAGCCCGACTGTGTGCTGGGCCTTGCCACCGGCTCCACCCCGATCGGTGCCTACAAGCAGCTCGCTGCTTGGTACGAGAAGGGCGACGTCGACTTTGCCGGGGTCAGCACCTATAACCTGGACGAGTATCGTGGTCTTTCGCACGACGATCCCCAGAGCTATCACTACTTCATGCGTGAGAACTTCTTCGATCACATCAACATCGACCTGAACAACACGCATGTGCCCGACGGTTCCAACCCCGACGCCGCCGCTGCCTGCTCTGAGTACGACAAGATCGTCGCCGCCGCCGGTTACCCGGATCTGCAGCTGCTCGGCATTGGCAACAACGGCCACATCGGCTTCAACGAGCCCGATGACCACTTCTCCAAGGGCACGCACTGCGTCGACCTCACCGAGAGCACCATTCAGGCCAACAGTCGCCTGTTCGACAGCATCGACGACGTTCCCCGTCAGGCCTACACCATGGGTACCCAGACCATCATGTATGCCCGCATGATCCTGGTCGTCGCCAACGGCGAGGCCAAGGCTCAGGCCGTGCATGACATGTGCTATGGTCCGGTTACGCCCGCGTGCCCGGCTTCGATCCTGCAGCTGCACACCAACTGCGTTGTCGTTGCCGACGAGGCCGCCCTTTCGCTCTGCGAGTAGCGCGAATCCTGCACCTCGACATAGCCTTGCCTAAGGCCTCCGCTTTGCGGGGGCCTTTTTGCTATCCCTTTCCGCCCACTTGACCAAAATCTTGCCGCAAGCTTGACGAATGCCGGATGCCCAACAGTTTAATTCATTCCATACCAGATTCTATGCAAAAATGCCACTAAAAGGTCGTAGACGGTAGCGGGTGCTAGGCGAGTTGAATGACATAGCTGAACCTTGTTCATTTGCGTTACACTGCCGCTTAGATGGGACAAGCTGACAAGCTCATTTACCTGCTTAAAGACCGATTAGTCGGGGGATTAATAACAATCGGCCCTCGCTGTACAAAAACTTGCCGCTTGCGTACCAAAAGACAACCTAGAACACAAGGTCGCTCTATTCATAGCGCGGCTTGTATGGTCTTACGGTTACAGTGTCCATACGGTCGAGTTGAGGAGCGGGCATGGTAAACGATTTGGGCAGTATGGACGACCTCGAGCTGATGCCGCTGGGCGGTGGCTATATGGTGCGACGCGAACGCTTGATGAATGAGCTTATCGCCAAGGGCCGAAAGGCCGGCATCGTGGTTCTTTATGCGCCCGACGGGTTTGGGAAGACCTCGGTGCTGCTGCAGTACACCCATGAGGTTAAATGCGACCCGACGCGAGGCCCCGTGCGGATTATCGAGGCCGATCGCGCCACTGGGCGCGAGGTGTTTATGCAGCTCGAGGTGGTCACCGAAGAACTCAAAGACAAACCGCACTCCCTTATCGCGATTGATAATGTGCCAAACCTCGATCAGCGCGATACCGAAGACCTCATCGACAGGATTCGCGGCCTGCGCGCTATGGGGGTAGGGGTCTTTATCTCCTGCCGTCCTTCAAATCGTCAGCTGATTCATGGGCTGGGCGATTCGGTTAAGATCAATGCGCAGATGCTCAAGGTGCATGCCTATGAGTATTCGGCGTGGGCATCGGCGTTTTCGATCAGCACATCGCTCGACTTTTATCAGCTCACGCAGGGCGTGCCCGAGCTCGTTTCGGCATTGCAGACGGGTCTGTATGGCCAAGGCGACGTAGCCGGTCTGCTCGAAAACGAGATTGTCAACGTATATGGCGCGGCACTTGTCGACTTGGCTTCGCTCGACAATAATGCACTGTTTTGCGTGGCATGTCTCATGATTTTGATGGGCGAGGGCAATATCGCAGAACTCGAGGCTTGCGGGGTGAGGCTATCGATGGTCGACCAGTCCTACTTCGTACGCGACTACCCGATCTTTGGCTTGGACCCCGCCGAGCGGAGTTTTACGTGTCTGGGCACGGAGGATAACGGACGCTTGCGCTTGCGTAAGTTGGTGGCCGAGGTTCGCCCCGAACTTGTTCCGAGGGCGGCCCGGATTTTGCTTAAGGCGGGCCGATGCGATGCGGCGATGGGCCTGGCGGACGCCTTTTTGGACCGTGATGCGGTCCTTGAACTTGCTGGGCAGTATGGGGTCGATCTGGCTCTGACGGGGCACGGGGCCGATATCTGCCGAGCGGCGCTGGGCACGATCGATGCCGAGGATCCGGCTCCAGAGCCAACGCCTGCCGAGGCGCTTGGCGTATATCTGGCAGCGGTCAGCGTGTCCAATACAAAGCTCGCTCGCTATATGGCATCGGTCATCGAGCGCGGGGGCGAACGGGCGGCCTGCGAAATAGACCCTGTTTCATGGAGGGTGGCCCAGACACTGACGGCTGTTTGCTATGGGGACAACGGGCTTGGGCTTCCTACGAACCTGACCGTGCCAGAAATCGAGACATCCCATACCGCACTCGATATGTTGTCCGCGCATATCGAGGTCAAGCGCTGCCTGACCGAGCGGGGAGATGACGGCGGCGTTCTACAGCAGCTCAAAACGAGCAAGGCCTACGACTGCGAGCTCGACATCGCGGGGATTGTTATACGGGCCGACAGCATGCTGGTGGAGCTTTTTGACGGGTCGTTTGCGGGAACCGACGAGCGCGACGACGAGATGACGGTGGTGCGGGAGGCGCTCGACGTACGTGGGCTTAAGGCGATGGCTATCTGGGTGCGCATGGTGTTGGCGGCACGGCGGCTCCTTTCCGGCCTGCCGGTAACCGACGACGCGGCGTTCAACGAGCTCGATCGTTTTGCCGTGCGCATGCGCGACAACCAGATTCAGCTGTTTGGCCTGTTGCTAGAAGGCTGGCAGTCGCTGGCAGAGGGACGGCCGGTTAATGCAAAGTTCCGTGCGGTCCAAGTGCTCAAACTTGCCGAGGAGTCGATTGCGTACATGCGCGATAACGCATTGCTGCTGGAGCGCGCGGCATATCTGCGTAACACTTCGATGGTTTCGGTACGCGAGGAAGCGGAGTTGCTCGATATAAGCCAGACGCAGGTTGGTGGCGCAGAAGCCTGGATGGTGGCGCTGCATTTGGCCTGTGCGGGCCGAGACAGCGACCTTGCGGCCTGGATGTCCATGAATCGCGCGGGGATTCTAGAGCCATCGTATCGGCTCTTTGCGCGCCTTGCCATGCATTGTCTGGGCGAGCCGGCGACCAGGATTCGCAAGAAGCTTCCCGTGCGCGAGCTGTCGCGGTACTCGCTGCGCGACGATTTGGAAGGGGAGGGCGAGCGCCTGTTCCAGGCCGGCGAGGTTGAAGCCGTTGATACCATCGACCATATCGAGATTCGCATGTTTGGTGCGTTCCGCGCCGAGCGCGACGGGTTTCCCATCACGGACAAAATGTGGCGCCGCAAGAAGGCGGCGACACTTGCCGAGCGGCTTGCGCTGGGCATGGATGCGCTCGTCGATCGTGAGACGCTGGCCATGGAGTTGTGGCCCCATGCCGAGTTCAATAGCGCCCGCAACAACCTGTACTCGACGATATCGCGCTTGCGGTCGGCTTTGGGACCGACGCCGGATGGCAAGTCGTGCGTGCTCATCCAAAATGAATGCATCGGACTCAACGGCGACTACGTCAAGACCGATGTACGGCTGTTTGACCAGATAAGCCGCGAGGTTTTGGGAAATCGCACGGGTGCGCGCGGGCCCCATTTAGTTGAGCTGTGCCTTAAGATTGAGCAGCTCTACGCCGGACCGCTGTATGTTCCCAATGGCTGTAACCCCACCTACTTTTTGCGTATGCGACGCATTATGCAGTCAAAGTATATCGATTGCATGATTAAGGGAGCAAATGCCGCTCTAGAAGAAAACGACCTGCAGTCGGCGATTTGGCTGGCGGAGTCGGGGCTTCGGCAGGAAACGGCGCGCGAGGATATGGTGCGTTGCGCTATGCGCGTCTACGGTGCGGCGGGGCGACGACGCGATATCGTCGAGCTGTACAGTGGACATATGCATCACCTGAGGGAGCAGGTCAATGGCGTGCCCGAGCCCGAGACGCGGCGTCTGTACGAGCGCTTGGTGGAGGGCAGACTCAACCGCGTGCTCGTCGAGCGATAAAAAACGGGCGCCCGAAGTACTTGGGCGCCCGTAAGCTTGCGATGTGTTGACTCGCCGGATCGTTGGCTCTTAGACGAGCTTGATCTTCTCGATGTCCTTGCGCGAGGACTCGCGATACAGCGAGAACTTGCGGCCGATGACCTGGACGACCTCGGCGTGGCAACGCTCAGCGAGCTCTTCGGCGGCCTCGCGGGCGGAAAGACTGGAGCCATCGAGCACGGAGCACTTAACGAGTTCGTGCTTCTCCAGGTAGGCGACCGTCTGCTCGACGGTGCCCTCGTTGACATCGGACTTGCCGATGATGATGGCGGGGTTGAGGTGATGGGCCATGCTGCGAAGCTGCTTGACCTGGGCTCCTGTCAGTGCCATGGGTTCTCGCTTTCTATGTTATGGGGCGCCCCGCGATGGGGCCTTAATCTACGTGAGCTGTCCCACGATAGCGCAGGAACGGCGCGGTGTGGGGCGTGTTTGCCCAGTTCAAAAAGAATGCGGATGCCGAGGTGATGGGCAGCTCGGGCTGTGAACGGGCTACGAGCGGGATTCAGAGACCGGTTCCCATGCAATAAACGCCCAGCGAACCTTGCGGATATGGTCGAGCATATAGCGCCCCTGCGGCACGCCCTTGGAGCCCGGCTCACCGGCATGGGGGTTCTCGATCATGTGCTGGGCGATGTAGTCGCGCAGGCGGTCGATCTTATCCTCGTTGCCATGTTCGAGCATACGGGAAAAATCCGCCACACCTGCCTCAAGGTTATCGAAGGTGTCGCGTCGAGGCGATTCAAAGAATGTAACCTGCGGTAGGGCACACATCTGAATGAGGATGTTGAAGGCGTACACAAAGCCATTGCTGCAGGTAACCGAGGCGCCGATAGCGTTCATCAAGTGCAGATCATAGCGCGGGCTGGAGTTGGCGACCATCGTGACAGCACAACGCCGACGAGCCGTACGGTCGAGCTTGGCAAGCGCACCTTTTAGATCGGTTGTCGTAACCGACCGACTGGCAAAGGCAACATCCACCGCTTTCGCGACCGGTCCAACCAAATCCCAATCATCATCCCAAGCAAGCTCAAGCGGCGTAATGAGATCCTCGAGCCCATAGTACTCAATGCCAGCATCAAGCGTGCCCAACATAGCAGGGGAAAAGTCAGCAGCAATTACAGGATGCCCAGCCTGAGCAAGCGGAATAGCAATCGACCCAGCTCCACACCCCATATCCAGCACGGATTCACCAGGCTTTAACGCCAACAGCTTCATAAAATCCCGGGCATACGGAGCAGTCTCCAGCGGCCGAAAATGCCGAGCCCGCTTATCCCACTCAAAAGAATCATCAGCCCGCCGCCGACCAGCCTGCAGACGCATCCATTCGTCATTCCAATCAGCAGAAAGCAGCTCAGAACGATTCTCCCCATCAACCACGGGCCAACCTCCTAGCAACAAAAAAGCGACTCCTCCCAAAAGAAGAGCCGCAACAAGCATATATCAGAAAGAACCGATCCAACGCCAAACCGCCGCACCAGCCAAGTGGTGCAGGAGCGAAGCAACTGCAACCGGGATAGAACCCAACTGAGGTCCCGTTGTGCGGGAGCCCCGGGGAGGGCAAATATATAAGGTCGATCGCGAGTTCCGCACGAGCCGGAGAGCACTTAATGTGCTCTCCGTG
>CABRZN010000086.1 GCA_902475445.1 uncultured Collinsella sp. | reverse complement strand
GAAAAGCGGAGGCGCGTGATGCGAATGCGATCGGGCTCGAGATAGAAAAAGGCCCCCGGTCGAAACCGGAGGCCTTTCAATCACCTAGAGCGCAAAAACAGGCGTGAGGGACTCACTGTCGACCGATCGTATTCGCATCACGCCACCACCAGTTGTTGAGAGACTTCATCGTGTTCTTCATGTTGGTGGCTCCTTTCGTGATGCCGTGGCGCGGTCGCACCAAGTTGCTGTTGCGCTGCACTATAGCACAGCGAAGTGTGTGCGGGGAAATCTTTTTTGAAAAGATTTCAAGCGGGTTTCCCGCCGGTCAAAAGGCGGGTTAAGCGGGCGAGGTGACTCATGTGCCCCGCCCGCTCAGCTAGGACATGAGGGTCTTAGGCCTTCTTGCGACGATAGATCACGTAGACGCAGACACCGATGATGACGACGGCGCCAACGGCCATGGCGGCCATGTTGTTGCCCTCGGACTTCTCCTCGGTGACCTCTTCCTCTTCGGCCTCTGGCTCGGTCACGTCCTCATCGGAAAGGGCCTCGTCGGCGTAGGTGATGGATTCGACCAGGCAGTCGTTGTCGGCATCGTAGTCGCTCGGGACGAACTCCTCGGAGAAATCGCCCTCCTTGAGGTAGTCGCGCATCTCCTCGAGCATGGCCTTGCACTTAACATAGGTGTTCTTGGTTGCAGCCTTGCCGGCCTTGTTGGCCAGGGCGGTACGGGCCTCGGTGCCTTCTTCGGCCTGCATGGCCTCGTCGACGGTCAGGTTCTGCTCGATGAGTTCCTTCTGCAGGGCGTCGAGATAGGCGCGGACGCCGGTGGCGCAGTGGTCGCGGTTCTCATAGGCGAGCGTGTTGATGTCCATGAGGACGTAGTTGATGGAGTTCTTGGGCTCCTCGTTGTTCACGACGTCTTCCTCTTCGCAGTGATCGAAGGAGACATCCTGATCGCTGAAGTAGGGGCTGACCTCGGTGAGCAGTGCGGAGTAGAAGGGGATGGCGACGGAGAATTCGGCGTTGGAGAGCATCTCCCACTGAATGGTCGCGATCTCGGGGTCCATGCCCTGACGGATCTGGAAGGTGTGGATCTCGGTGTTGCGGTTGGAGCCGATGGCATAGGCGCCGTCGGTGTTGGCGTTGAGGCCGGCGACATTCTCGCCGCGAGCGGCGAAGGAACGAATCATCTCAAAGGTGTTCCAGTCGGACTTGCCGGGCTGGAAGAACAGCGGCTGCATCTCGTGGACCAGGGCGCCGGTCGTGGCGCGAGCCTCTTCGCGCTCGTCCTTGACGATCTCGTAGTCGGTGCCCTCGGCAAGCGGAGCCATGAAGTAATCACGACCCTGGATATAGCGCGACCACTGGTGCATACCGGCCTCGCTAATCTCCTCGCCGTAGGTCTTGGCGACGTCGAACTTGCCGTCGGTGTACTCGGCAAAGCCCTTCTCCTTAGGCATGGACTCGATGCCTTCGGAATGGAGACAGTTCTCGGTGTCATCGAGGTCGACGTTATAGGTGAGGTTGCCGATGTTGGGGTTGAGCGAGGCGATGTCATCGGCGAGCTTCATAGCAATCCACTGATGGCCGGAAAGCGCGGCGAACAACCAGGTCTCGGTGCTGTCGGCGATGATGATCTGGTCGTTGGAGCAGACGCCCTGCTCGTCGATCAGGCTGCCGATGAGCTCGACGCCCTCGCGGGCCGTGGCGCTCTCGCCCAGGATGACGCTGGCATAGCTGTATTCGCCAATGCCAGTCTCCTCGGTGATGGGGTCGGCCTCTTCGGCCTTCTCGTTATAGGAGGTGCTCAGCGTGGCAGAGCAGGAGACGCCCTTCTCGTTGATGCCTGCCTCGGAATATGCGTCGTAGCGATCTTCCCACTGCGAGGGGTTGTCGCGAACGAAGGTGTAGCGGTAGGTTGCGCCCTTGGACTTGTACTCAAAACCGGACTCGACCGAGGTGTACTCGTTGCCGTCCTTGTGTGCGGGCTCAATGCCAAAGTGCTTGACATAGCGCGGACCGAAGTCCTCGGAACGGCCGTAGTACGTGTTGCCGTCTGCCGTGAGCTTGCTGCCCATGTAGATCTGGGTGCAGGCGAGTGCCGAAGTCGGCATGGCCATGATGGCCGCTGCTCCAAACGCAAGGCCGCAGCCGAGCTTCTTGAGCGTGTTGACAGGATGAGTAAACCTCATAATCCCTCCCAACTGTTGAAACCCCGCGAAACCGTACGGAGTTTCAGCTAATAAATACATCTACTAGCCTAAAGGAAGTGTAAAGAGTATTCACTCGACAACAGCTTTTACTCGATGAGCGTGTGGAAATATACGATGAACGGATAATAATACTCATTTTATGGCTTTAGTTAAATAAAGGCACCCTGCATTTACTGTAGCTGAATAAAGCATTAGACGGCGCTCAAAAAGAAAACTCTCCCGCTGTTTAGGATTTGCATAAACAGCGGGAGAGTCGATAACTGGATGAATATCATACCAATGTGGATTTACTTCTTCCGGCGGTGGATCACGTTGATCGCATAGCCGACGAGCATGGCCAAAACGATGACAATAAAGCCGATCAGGGGATTGTCGTTCATGGGGTCCTCCTATTTTCCGAGCGGTGAGAATTCGTCGACGATGAGGTCGAGGCATTGCGGAAGCGCGCGGGCTCCAAAGACGCCCGAATTGCTGGAGATAATCTCGCCATCGAACTGCATGCCCAGCGACGGGGTGCAGGTGATCTTGGCTTCCTTGGTCTGGATGATCTTGAACTGCGGGCGCCCGAGTACCTTGCCGGCGGGGTCAAGCGCAGCGGTGATCACAGTAGGCAGCAGCTGCACGGTGCGCACGGGTTCGATGACCGCAATGTCGACCATGCCATCGTTCATGCGGCAGTCGGGGAACAGGTTGATGTCGTTTTGGATGACCGAGGTGTTGCCGGCCATGCAGCAGATGCCGTCGAGCTCCTCGACAATGCCGTCATGCTCAATCGTAAAGTGCGCTACCGTAGGGTTGGGCGTGGCGAGCGCAGAGAGGAAGTAGGCGATCTCGCCGATGTCGTTTTTGGTGGGGGCGGCCTTCATCATGATTTCGGCGTCGAAACCCGAGCCGGCGATGATGATGAAGCCGTGGCGCTTCTCGTTGCCGTTCTCGTCGAGCCAAAAGAGCTCGCCCATGTCGACTTTGACCGTGCGACCGGCACGGCAAGCCTTGGCAAGCGCCGCTGCCTCGGGGGCATTACCGATGTTGTTGAAGAACAGGCAGGCCGTACCGGAGGGGAAGACGAGCGTGGGGACACCGCATCCGCGCATCTGGTCGAGCACGTTGGAGACAGTGCCGTCGCCGCCCGAAACGACCACGCGGTCAAACTCGCGCACGTCTGCCACGGCGTCCTCGGGTTCCATGCCATCGCCGATAAAGCGCATCACGACCTCGTCGCCGCCCTGTGCAAGGGCGTGCGTGAATGCGAAGATTTCATCTGAGCTGGGGCCCGATGCCGGGTTGTGGATGATAAGGCAGCGCATACTTACGTTCCCGTTCTGTGACTAACCGAGTATAGTTGTAAGGCAATGCCGATATCCTACCCGTGTTTTTCGGGCCTAACCTTATTCGATGGGTTGATATGTACATTTCCACACATCAGGCTCTACTCGACTTTTGCCAGCGCGCCCGTGAGTTCGACGCGATTGCCGTCGATACCGAGTTTTTGCGCGAGCGCACATTCCATCCGCGTCTGTGCTTGGTTCAGATTGCCACCCCTGCCGAGAGCGTCGCGGTCGATCCCCTGGTAATCGACGACCTATCGCCGCTGGCCGAGCTTATGGCAGACGAGAGCGTGACTAAGGTCTTCCACGCCTGCTCGCAGGATATGGAGGTTATGCTCCATACCGTGGGCGTGCTGCCACGACCGATTTTCGATACGCAGGTCGCCGCTGCCTTTTTGGGCGAGCGCCAGCAGATTTCGTATGGCGCGCTTGTTCAGACGTTTTGCGGCGTCTCGCTGCCCAAGACCGAGTCGCTGACCGACTGGTCGCGTCGCCCGCTGACCGATAAGCAGATTGAGTACGCGATTGATGACGTCAAGTACTTGATCGTCGCCTATACCGAGATGATGAGTCGCCTGCGCGAGCTGGGCCGTGTGGACTGGGTGCTCGACGAGCTACGCCCGCTGGCTGACGAGTCGCACTATCGCGCCGACCGTCACGAGGCATTCCGCAAGGTCAAGCGCATCAACTCGTGCAGCCGCCACCAGCTGGGCATCGCGCGCGAGCTCGCCGCCTGGCGCGAGGACCGCGCCGAGCGCCGTAACATCCCGCGCAAGTGGGTCATGTCCGACGACACGCTGCTTGCGCTCGTCAAGCGCAATCCCGTGCGCGTTGAGGAGTTCCGTAGCATTCGCGGTACCGATCAGTTGGGGGAGCGCGACGTGGACGGTGCGCTCATGGCCATCAAGCGTGGCGCAAGCTGCCCGCACGATCGCCTGCCGCTCATGGTGCGCGGGCATCGCCAGATCTCTCCGGAGTTGGAGAGCGTGACGGATCTCATGTATGCGCTCATTCGCCTGGTTGCCGAGCGCTCGGGCGTGGCGACCTCGGTCATCGCCTCGCGCGATGACCTGGCCGACTTTATTGAGCACCCCGAGCAGAGCCCCCTGCGCGAAGGCTGGCGCTTTGAGCTTGTGGGCTCGCGTCTGGACGATCTGCTTTCCGGCAATATGGGACTCACCGTGAAGGACGGCAAAATCGAGCTTCTATAGTTACGCGGTTTTACCAAACGCTGTAAACGTCGTTCTAGAGCTGCAATGCCAAAACATCGATAGTGTCTCGTTGGCTGGGCGAGTGGGTAAAATGCCTCCAACGTGTAACTCGATTCGGAGGAATTCGCATGCCTTATTACTATGGATACGGCTTTGGCATCGACCCGCTGTACCTGCTGGTTGTTCTTGTCTGCACGGTGCTTGGCCTTGCCGCACAGAACTATATCAACTCGACATACAAAACCTGGTCCAAGGTTCGCTCGGACGGCGACACGGGCGCTCGCCGCATGCTCGACGCCAACGGCTGCAACGCCGTGGGTATCAAGGGTGTCGCCGGCGAGCTCACCGACCATTACAACCCGCAGGACAATAACCTGTATCTCTCGGATGCCAACCGTTCGGGCGGGTCGGTCGCAAGCGTTGCCGTCGCCTGCCACGAGGCGGGCCATGCCGCCCAGCGTCAAAGTGGTTATGCCATGATGAAGGTACGCACAGTCCTCGTGCCGGTCGTCAACTTTACCCAGAACACTTGGACCATCGTGTTGCTCATGGGTGTGTTTATGAACATCGCGGGACTCACGACCCTCGCGCTGATCTTCTTCTCGTTTAGTGTGTTGTTCCAGTTGGTTACGCTGCCGGTCGAGATTGATGCCAGCCGCCGCGCCGTGGCGTATATCGAGCAGTCGGGTATGAGCTCCAAGCAGGTCAACGGTGCCAAGAAGGTCCTGACGGCAGCCGCGCTTACCTATGTTGCCGCAGCGCTCACGTCGATCATTCAGCTGCTCTATCTTATGGCTCGCTACAACAGAAACTCCAACCGATAACAAATTGGCTTGACAGGCGCCGCGGAGATTTGTGTCCCCGCGGCGCTGTACTATGTGTTGGACTTGAATTTGCGCAGGGCCGGAGCCCATGTGCACGATGACGAAAGGAGGCTGCGTGGCAGGCTGGAATCTGACCGGCAATGCCGTTTCCGCCGAGTTCGACGGTTCGGATGAGCAGGAGCGCAAGGAGCTCAGCGTGAGTCAGGCGGTAGAGATCGCTGCCGGTGCGCTCGATGCCATTCCGCAGCTGAGCGTCCTGGGCGAGGTCACGGGCTTCCGTGGTCCCAATGCCCGAAGCGGCCACTGCTACTTCCAAATCAAGGACGACTCGGCGGCCGTCGACTGCATCATCTGGAAGGGCGCCTATCTCAAGCGCACTTTCGATCTGCGCGACGGCATGCAGGTGAGCTTTAAGGGCAGCTTCAATCTCTATAAGGCCACGGGCCGCATGAGCTTTGTCGCTCGCTCGTTCTCGCTGGCGGGGGAGGGCCTGCTGCGTCAACAAGTGGCGCAACTGGCCGAAAAGCTACGCCGCGAGGGGCTGATGGACGAAGCGCGCAAACGTCGCATTCCGGTGTTCTGCTCACGCGTGGCGGTCGTTACCTCGCTTTCGGGTGCCGTAATCGACGACGTCAAGCGCACATTGCGTCGTCGCAACCCGCTCGTCGAGCTCGTTTGCGTGGGCGCCAAGGTTCAAGGCGAGGGTGCGCCGGCCGAGCTTATTGAAGGCCTGCGCCGTGCCGCTTCCATTACGCCGGCGCCCGACTGTATTTTGCTCGTGCGTGGTGGCGGTTCCTTCGAGGACCTCATGACCTTTAACGACGAGGAGCTTGCCCGCGCGGTGGCGGCTTGCCCTGTGCCCGTGGTGACCGGCATTGGCCATGAGCCCGATACCTCGATTTGCGACATGGTGAGCGACCGCCGCGCCTCCACGCCCACGGCGGCGGCCGAATCGGTGGCGCCGGCCATGACGGAGTTGGCCGATGTGCTCGAGGCGCGCCATCAGCGTCTGGGTGCCGCGATGGCATCGATGATTGGGTCGGCCCAGGTCGACCTGGAGATGCTCGATCAGCGTGGCCGTCGTTCCTGGGATACCTATACGGCTCGCTTGGGCGACGCGCTCGATGCGGCCGCATGCCGCCCGTGTCTCAACGATCCGACGTTTATGGTCGAGCGTCGTGAGTCAGAGCTTGCCTTGACGGCCGATCGTTTGTCCGGTGCCATAACGCGCTCGGTCGGGGCTTTCCGATCCAGCTTTGAACGCCTGCCCGAGCGTCTGGCTGCAAGCACCTCGGGACTCGATGGCAAGCGCCATGCGCTCACGCTTGCGAGTTCCCGTCTGGAGCATCAGGGACGTACGATGCTCAGCAAACCCGCGTCCGACCTGGGCCGTGCAGCGGCTTCGCTCGATGCCCTGTCGCCGCTCAAGGTGCTTGCCCGCGGCTATTCCATCGCGTACAGCGATGATGGGGTGGCTACGAGCGCCAAGGCCTTTAAGCCCGGCGACGCCATTCGTGTGCGCATGGCAGACGGTAACGTTGCGGCAACGGTCAATACGGTCGAATAGACCGCGTTTTACAGTGATAAACCTTTGGGAAAGGAAACAGATATGGCAGAGAAGACCCCGGTCGAGCAGCTTACGTACAAGCAGGCCTCGCAGGAGCTGGAGCTCATCATCCGCAGCTTGGAGTCGGGTGATATGGAGCTCGAGGAGTCGCTCGAGAGCTATACCCGCGGCGTCGAGCTTCTCAAGAGTCTGCGCACCCGCCTGTCCGATGCCGAGCAGAAGGTCTCGGTGCTTCTTAAGGACGTCGACGGCAACGACGTGCTCGCCGACGGCGAAGCCGCCAACACCGACGACAACCTCTCGTTCTAACCATCCCGACCAAATATAATTACCTTGGTCTGTGAGAAAGGAACCAACCATGTGCGATTGCATCTTCTGCAAAATTGCCAACCACGAGATCCCCTCGACCGTTGTCTATGAGGACGACCAGGTCATCGCATTCGACGACCTCAACCCCCAGGCGCCGGTCCATACCCTCGTGATCCCCAAGAAGCACTACAGCGACATCGCCGACAACGTGCCTGCCGAGACCATGGGCGCCATGGCTCACGCCATCCAGGAGGTCGCCAAGGTCAAGGGCTTGGAGGACGGTTTCCGCGTCATCTCCAACAAGGGCGTCAACGCCGGCCAGACCGTCATGCACTTCCACATGCACGTCCTTGGCGGCAAGAACTTGGGTGAGAACCTCATCTGAGGGCGCGTAGGCCGTCGACTTGGCTGCCTTTGGAGTAATCTATGCAGCTTTCTCAACTCGAATACCTTCAAGCGGTAGCGAACTATGGCGGCGTGCGCAAAGCAGCTCGCGCCGTTCATGTGAGTCCGCAGGCCGTTTCGTCGGCAATCAAAAAGTTGGAATCTGAGTATCAGATCGTTTTGCTCAACCGATCGGCGGGGGAGGCTGTTTTGTCTCCGGCGGGCAGAGAATTTGCGCGTCGTGCACGCGTGATCCTGGCACAAGTCGACGATCTCAAAAAGTACGCTCAATCGAGGGACGACGGCGTCTCGCCCGACGGCCACTTTCGTCTTTACGCCCCCTGCCTTCATGGGCGGGGGCGCCTTTTTGCCGAAAACTGGTACGACTC
>CABRZN010000085.1 GCA_902475445.1 uncultured Collinsella sp. | reverse complement strand
AGTACAGTACAATCGCAAAACATTTCACATCAAAAAGGACGAAAATCTGCTGTATGGCAGATTGTATGACCAGCCGGTTGTGTCGATTCAGGATGCGCTGCACGTGGCAGCCATGCCGCCGTACCGCATTATGGATGCGTGCGGGCGTGCGCTGGCGCTGCTCGAGGACATGGCGGACAAGGGCTCCCGACAGCTGCTGTCCGACGTGGCATGCGGCGCCGTGTTCTGCCGCGCCGCCATGCAGGGCGCGAGCTTGACGCTCTTTGCGAACACCACGTCTATGAAGGACCGTGCCCGCGCCGAGGAGCTCGAGGCGGCGTGCGATGAACTGCTCGATACGTGGCTGCCGCGCGCCGACGCTCTGGCGCGCCGCGCCGCTGACGCCGCCAGGAAGAGGGGATAGCTATGGCTGAGCTGCTGAAGGGCGCTCCCGTCGCCCGCGCGTTGACTGAGGAGCTTGCCGCGCGTTGTGCTGTTCTGCGCGAGCGCGGCGTTGTTCCGACGCTTGCTATCGTTCGTGTAGGCGAGCGCGAGGACGACCTGTCCTACGAGCGCGGTGCACTCAAACGCTGCGAAAAGGTGGGCATCGAGGCTCGTCGCGTTTTGCTTCCCGCCGATGTTTCGCAGGATGAGCTGCTGGCGGCTGTCGAGGGCATCAATGCTGACCCCGCTGTTCATGGCTGCCTGATGTTTCGCCCACTGCCCGTTGGGCTTGACGAGGATGCAGTTGCCGCGGCACTCGATCCCGCCAAGGATGTTGACTCCATGACTCCGGCCTCGCTGCTTACCACGCTTTCGGGGCGAGGCGAGGGCTTTGCCCCTTGCACGGCCGAGGCCGTGCTGGCGTTGCTGGACCATTACGGCGTTGAGCTGGATGGGGCCAAGGTCGCGGTCGTCGGTCTATCGCTGGTAATTGGGCGTCCCGTTGCCGCCATGCTTACGGCACGCAATGCCACAGTGACGACGTGTCATACGCATACGCGCGACTTGGCTGCCGAGTGCCGTTCTGCCGACATTTTTGTTGCCGCGGTTGGACGTGCGCGCACGATTGGCGCGGGTGCGGTTCGCGAGGGCCAGACGATTATCGATGTGGGCATTAACTGGGACGAGGCCGCTGGCAAGCTGGTCGGCGACGTCGATTTTGATGCTGCGGAGCCGATCGTTAACGCCATCACACCCGTGCCGGGCGGCGTGGGGGCTGTAACGACGGCGATTCTCGCCAAGCACGTGATCGAGGCGGCGGAGCGTGCATCGAAATAGGCGTTTTGGGCTGTTTGAGGGGTTAGCCATATACCACGTGGTCAAAAACGCCAAATATGAGTACTGTTGCCAAGATAGTCACATATGTTTTAGGTCATTTTGGCTCTCTATCGATATTTATTATCGATAGAGAGCCTATTTTATTGGACTTATGAGGAATTACATTGTCAAGCTTTTGAACAAATGTAGATTATCGACACCTGCATTCGGTTAAATTGCTGCTACTAAATTTGTGACAGTACTCATATTTGGCATTTTTTGACCACAGGGATCTCGAGGGGCTCGAGGGGTCGCGGTTTCGCCCTTTTTGCGCCGAAGCGATACACTGTTGCCGTTTGATTTCTTCGCTCAAGGAGGATGCGCATGCCGTGCACAACGATTTTGGTTGGTAAGAACGCGAGCTACGACGGGTCGACGCTTGTCGCCCGCAACGAGGACTCGTCCAACGGGGTGTTTGAGCCCAAGCGCATGCGCGTGGTGCACCCCGACGAGCAACCGCGCGTCTACACGAGCGTCCTGAGTCACCTGACCGTTGAACTGCCCGACAATCCCATGCGTTACACAAGCGTCCCCGACGTTGTCCCGGGTCATGGCATTTGGGCCGAGGCCGGCTTCAACGAGCTCAATGTTGGCATGTCCGCAACCGAGACGCTCACCACCAACGAGCGCGTCCGCGGCGCCGATCCGCTCGTGGACTACGTGCCCGCCAAGGGCAACGAGGGCGAGGACGGCTATGTTCCGGCGCAGCCCGGCGGTCTGGGTGAGGAGGACATGGTGACCCTGGTGCTGCCGTACGCCAAGTCTGCCCGCGACGGTGTGCGCATTCTGGGCGAGCTGCTCGAGCGCTACGGCACCTACGAGAACAACGGTATTGCCTTTAGTGACGTTGACGAGATCTGGTGGCTCGAGACCATCGGCGGCCACCACTGGATCGCCAAGCGCGTGCCCGACGACGCCTATGTGACCATGCCCAACCAACTGGGTATCGACAGCTTTGACCTGGACGACGCCGAGGGCGCTCAGGTCGACCACATGTGCTCTGCCGACCTGCGCTCCTGGATGGCCGAGTGGCATCTGGACCTGACGCTGGGCGTCGAGGGCGACGGTCCCGCTGCGGTCTTTAACCCGCGCGAGGCCTTTGGCTCGCACAGCGACAGCGACCACGTCTACAACACGCCGCGCGCCTGGTACATGCAGCGCTGCCTCAACCCCAGCGATGTATGGGACGGTCCCGACGCCGACTACACGCCCGAGAGCGACGACATCCCTTGGAGCCGCGTGCCCGAGCGCAAGGTGACCATCGAGGACATCAAGTACGTGCTTTCGAGCCACTACCAGGGCACGGAGTACGACTGCTACGGCAGCAAGGGCACGCCCACCACGCGCGGTGCCTATCGTCCCATCGGCATCAACCGCAACAGCCAGCTTGCCGTGTTGCAGCTGCGTCCCTATGTACAGCCGGCGTATCGCGCCGTGCAGTGGATGGCGTTTGGCTCTAACTCGTTTAACGCGCTCGTGCCGCTGTACGCCAATGTCGAGACCATGCCCGAGTACTATGCCGACACGCAGGCTCGCGTGACGTCCGAGAATTTCTATTGGGCAAATCGCCTGATCGGTGCCTTGGCCGATGTTCGCTTCCATGAGTGCGGTCGTGCGGTCGAGGATTATCAGGAAAAGGTCGGCGGCATGGGCCACAAGCAGATTCACGACGTCGACGCTGTCGTAGCCGCGCTGCCCGAGGCCGAGGTACCCGCCGAGCTTGCCCGCGCCAACGAGGAGTTTGCCGAGCGCGTGCGGGTGGAGACCGATGCCCTGCTGGGCAAGGTCCTTTACACCACGAGCTGTGCCATGAAGAATTCCTTCGCGATGAACGATAACGTAAGGTAAAGACGACCTTGCAACGAGCGAGCGGGGCAAACGCCGTCGAGGGCTTTGCCCCGCTCGATTCCTATCTTGGCGGTAAAACGATTTTGTGTCGTTCGCCCAATCTTGGGTACAAGAAGGCCAATGCAGTTGTTCATGATTGGAGCCAACCATGGTTATGAAACTCGATCAGCTTGTTAACGGTGCCATCAACGTGGGCTTCGGCGCCGCTGCCGTTGCCGTCGAGGGCGGCAAGAAGGTCCTCGACGACCTCGGTACCAAGGGTGAGCAGGTCCGCAAGGATGCCGGCACCCCCGATATCGCCCGCAGCGTGTCCGATATGTTCGAGCAGGCGGGTGGCACCATCTCCGACCTGACCGAGCGCCTGGGCATGCAGGGCGAGACCGCGGCACAGCGTGTGCTCGACGAGCTCATCCTGGCCCGCGTCCGCGTTATGACCGCCCCCGAGCGCACGGCCTTCCTGGCCCATGTGCGCGACATCGTCGATTCGGTCGAGGACAACGTGACCTCGGTGCCCGTCGAGTCTGTTGAGCCCGACGACGCAGGGGACGCCGAAGAGGCCGAGTAGCAGCGCAGATGGCAGATTCTACCACCGATTACAACAATTTAGATCCCTTGGGTGACGAGACGGCGGTTGTCGACGAGGTCGATGCCGCTGTCTCGGGCGCTCGCAAGAAGCCGCGCGCTGTCGATATGGTCCCCGAAGAGCCCGACGCGATGGCGCCGGATGAGGAATACCAGCTCACGCCGGCGGGCCGCCGCGAACGCATCGGGCAGATTGTTCGCCTAGTCAAAAAGTACCGCGTGTGGGATAACCTCACGCCGGTGCGCCTTCGTCGCCTGCTCGAAGAGCTCGGCCCCATGTTCGTCAAGATGGGGCAGATTCTGGCCAACCGCTCCGAGATTTTGCCGCAGCGGTTTTGCGACGAGCTGCGTCGCCTGCGCTCCGACGTAGAGCCGGTGCCGTATGAGGTAGTGCTCCGCTGTCTGGAAGAGGAGTACGGCCAGCGCTTGGGGCAGATGTTCGACGCGATCGACCCCAACCCGCTCGGAAGCGCGTCACTCGCGCAGGTGCACCGCGCCCGCCTGGTGACCGGCGAGGACGTGGCCGTTAAGGTGCAGCGCCCCGGCGCGCAGCAGGTCATGGCGCAGGACATCGACATCATTCGCTCGGTGGTGCGCATCGTCTCAAAGTTCGTCAACACCGATCAGTTTGTGGACCTGCACGCCGTCGTCGAAGAGCTGTGGGCCTCGTTTCGCGAGGAGACCAACTTTTTGGCCGAGGCCAAAAACCTCAACGATTTCTATGAGTTCCATAAGAGCGTCCATGGCGTGTCGTGTCCTAAGTCCTACCTGGATCTTTGCACCGAACACGTG
Source organism: uncultured Collinsella sp. (assembly GCA_902475445.1). GTDB lineage: Bacteria > Actinomycetota > Coriobacteriia > Coriobacteriales > Coriobacteriaceae > Collinsella. The sequence goes on along the minus strand of CABRZN010000085.1, from coordinate 3,866 downwards.
GTGGTCATGGACTACATTGACGGCATCTCGATTGCCGATCCCGAGCGCCTGGTGGCCGAGGGCTATGGCCTGGAAAAGATTGGCTCGGCGATTGTCGAGGACTATTCGACGCAGGTGCTCGACGACGGCTTTTTCCATGCCGACCCGCATGCGGGAAACATCATCCTCAAAGATGGCATCGTTTACTTTATCGACCTGGGCATGGTCGGGCGTATGTCGAGCCACGACCGCGGTATCGTCAAGGATATGATCTTTGCCGTGGCCGAGGGCGACGTGCCCAAGCTCAAGGACTCGCTTATGCGCTTTGCCGTGACGCGCGGCGACTCGGCCGAGCTCGACCATTCGGCCTTTTTGTCCGACTTGGACTTTATCGTCGCCGACTTTGCGGGGCTCGATCTTAAGGACCTGGATATCGGCGAGTTTTTGACCTCGCTGGTGAATCTGGCGCGCAAGAACGACGTTGAGTTGCCGAGCGTGGTGACAATGTTCGCGCGCGGCATGGTGACACTCGAGGGCCTGCTGACCGAATATATGCCCAACGTCAACATGATCCAGATCATCCAGACGCACATCAAAAACGAGAAGAGCACCTATGCGCGCGTCCGCGAAATGGGGCGCGATCTTGCCGCGAGCAGCTATCGCGCGGCAAAAGGCTCGCTCGAGGCGGCCGAGTATCTGGGCTTGGCGTCGCGCATGCTCACGCGCGGCCAGCTTAAGGTAAACACGCAGATCATGAGCAGCGATAAGGCGCTGCGACAGCTGGGTGGAATTATCGACCGCATGTCGATGGCAATTGTGATCGCCGGTCTGTTTATCGGTTCGTCGGTGGTGTACTACGCGCGCATCGAGCCGGTTGTGTTTGGTATCCCGGTCATCGGCTTTATGGGCTACGTGAGTGCGCTGGTGCTGGCGCTGATGCTGGGCCGCGAGATCTGGCGCAACAGTCACGGCGGCAAGCGTTAACGATTTCCCAGGGTCGGGGAAACGGGTTATTTTGCCTCGCGTCGCGCCGGCGGGGGCTGGTCCAAACAAAACTATGCCGGTTTACGGGGCTGGAGTGCCGAACCCCGACCATGCCGGATTCCGCGCTTTTAAAACCGCAGGTAGATGAGTCGTTGGTTTTCGAAAATGGCAGATATGGTTGCGAAGTGCTGAATCAGCCCCGTAATCTGGCATAGTTTTGAAACGGACTGTTCTTGCAAGGTCCGACGACAGTTCTTCCTATCGCAAACCATAGCTTTTACCTTGGACTTCGCCTGTGTGCGGGGCCCTTTTGCGTGCTACCATATCGACAGTAATAATCGATGGCCTAGATGGTGGTGCGGAGACGCACGAATGCGCGGTTTTCCTGCGCGTTTGGGAGAATTGGGGTGCAAATCCCCGGCTGTACCAGTAACCGTAATTCCTCTTGGCTCGGGATGTTCGCGTCGCAGATCGGACGGCGCGCCTGAGCCGTTAAGGTTAAGTCGGATCGCCTCCCATCTTGTACGCGGCCGCGGCGCATGCCGGTGGTACGCGTTGGGCTCTGGAGGGAAGGGGGACCCCGATGGGGGTACTCGAGCGCAATGTGCGCGATGACGTGGGGCAGCCGCTTGGCAATGCTCCAAGTACAGACAATAGGAGACAAATGGATATGTTTGAGGACGAGTGCCAGCGCGCCTCGTGGCGTCGCCATGGAGCGATTGCCCGTGGCGTAGCCAAGCGCGGTCTGGTTGCATTCTTGGCCTTTGCCATGGCTTTTGGCACCACGCCGGCGCAACTTTGGGCCGAGGGCGCCGAGGGCATTGCCGAGGCTGTGGCCCAGGCTGCGACGGGCAGCGAGGGCGCGGCGGCCGACGATGGCGCTGCTGCCGGCACCGGCGCGAACAGTGCGGCGGCGAGCGCTGCTGCCGATGGCGCCGGCGCAGATCAGGGCGCAACTGCGAGTGCCGCGAATGGTGCTGACACCGCAGCAGACAACGCGACTGAGTCCGAGAGCTCTCCCGCGGTGCCTGCTGCTTCGGGGCAGAAGAACGCCGTTGCCGCTGCGTCCGCCACGACGCTTTCCAGCGAGGCCAAGGTCTTCATCCAGGATTCCATGGATGAGGGCAACTCGTATTCCACGAAGTCCGGCGCGCTCAACGCGGGCGATATGCTCTGGGCAAATATGTACGATGAGGTCGAGGACGACTGGTACGGCACTACGACTGAGTCCGTTACCAATCCCGGCACCTGGACTTACACCTGGCTCGCCGGCACGACCAGGGCCAGCAGCAATGTCGCCGACTACACCGAGGTCGTAGGCCACGAGCAGTCGCTCACCGTCACCGCCGCGATGGAAGGCAAATACTTCATCTGCAAGGTAACGGTTGATGGCAAGGATTACTTCGGCCCCTCGGTTTCGTACGGCTCGGGTATCAATGCCAACAACATTCCCGGTCCCGTGCTGGGTGCCGGGCAGATGGAGCTTAACAGCGTCAAGCTGAGTAGCGACACGCCGAGCATAGGCGATACCCTGACGGCGACTCCGTACATAAGCTATTATCAGCAAGCCCCCGCCGACGCTAAGGTCACCTACACGTGGTCTGCATCCACCTCGCAGTACTCGGGCTTTACCAAGATCGAGGGGCAGACGGGCGCTACGCTCGTGGTGGGCGACGACCTTGAGGGCAAGTACATCAGGGTCGAGGCCAACGCCGGCGTCAACACGGTGAACAAGACCACTTCCAGCAAGGTCAAGCAGGCCGGTGCGGTCGAGATTTCGGCCGTGTCCATCGTTAACCCCAAGGACAACACGAGCGTCTTTGCGGTGGGGGATACCGCTAAGGCCCGCGCCAAGGAGAAGGGCGGCGCGTACGGCGCGTTCGTCGACGCGAGCAAGCTCAACTATCAGTGGCAGTGTTCTGACACCAAGAGTGGCACGTATGCCGACATTGCGGGTGCCACGGGTGAGACCCTCGAGCTAACCGATGCTTTGGGTGGCAAGTACCTCAAGTGCAAGGTGTCTTCGAAGATCGGCTCTTCGAGCTTGACCAACTCGACGGGCGCTCTCGTCGCTGCTGCTGGTTCAATTAATGTCTCGAGCGTGACTATGAGCCCGACTTCGGGCAAAGTCGAGGTTGGTTCCACGATTACGGCGACCGCCAAGGCGGGCTCCACCGACGTTACCTCCGACTCGCATGTCACGTGGCAGTGGTACAAGGGCAAGTCGAATACCGCCAGCTCGTGCAACACGCCTATCGAGGGTGAGACCGGTAACACCCTGACGGTGACCGCCGCCCTTAAGGGCTGGTACGTCGTGGCCAAGGCCAACGGCGGCTATGGCGAGCAGAAGCCCTACTATGCGGCGGGTCCTGTTTCCGTCGCTGGCCAAGTTGAGCTTTACGACGTGCAGTTTGAGGGCACTCCTGCCACCAGCGGCGTGCATGTGGGCGATACGCTCAAGACCAAGGTGCGCAAAAAGGACGGCTCCAACTATCACTATATCGACCGCACCGATAACGTGACCTACCAGTGGCAGTATGCAAACAGCAGCTCGAGCTACGACTCCGCCTATACCGATATCCCCGGTGCTACCGAGGCCGCCTATACCGTTGACGCCGCCTATGCCGGCAAGTACCTGCGCGTGAAGGTGACGAGCGAAAATACCGTCTCCAGCACGCAGAAGAAGAGCTCCTACGGCGGCACGCAGTCCGTTGCCCCGCTCGGCCCCGTGACGCTTAAGGGCCAGTACAAGCTGGCGGGCATTGAGCTTGCCGATAAGAACGTTACGCTCAGCGTGGGCTCAAAGATCACACCGAGCGTGCAGGTTCCGGGTAGCTGGTCGGGCTCGACCAAGGACGTGCCCGAGGATGCCGAACTCACCATGGCGTGGTATGCCAAGGGCG
>CABRZN010000084.1 GCA_902475445.1 uncultured Collinsella sp. | reverse complement strand
AAGCGGCAATCTGACGTTCAATCGTCGGTCGCGTACCAAAGTACGCTTCCCTCCTTTTTCACGTCACCTTGCTCGCTTAGGGACGTTTTCGCTGTTGGCGACGGTAATGCGGCGTTTCTATGGACCTAGTCGTTGGGGACGTTCTTAAACGACTAGTCAAACAAGAACGTCCCCAACGACTACCTGTGTCATATTCAAGCGGCATTCTGTTTTTCGGAATGTCGCTTTCGTTTTATGCTGATTATTTCGCTAGCGTTGGTGGATATGTCGTGCGTTCTGCGTGTGGCAATATAAGATGGTTAATTGCGTTAAACGTAATTCGATGTTCTTAGGGTAGGGGATTTCTTTGGGTCGTGGTGCGGATATGACGCCGCCTTTGCGTTGGAGGTTAGGCGTTGCTGGTGGGGTAGCGCTCGTTGTGCTGCTTGTTGACCAGCTTACCAAGCTTGCAGTTCGTGCCGTGGGCGATGCCCTGCATATGACCGTTATCCCCGGCGTGATCGATTTCGTGTTTGTTCGCAACATCGGTGCTGCCTTTAGCATGGGCGAAGGGCATGGCATAGCGTTTGCTGTGCTGGCGCTTGCGGTCATTGTCGCCATTGCCGTGTACTTGCTCCGTGCGCCTCAGCTCGCTCGTCTTGAGGTTGTGGGCATGGCTATGGTTGCGGGCGGCGCCATCGGCAATGCGATTGACCGCCTAGCCTTTGGCTTCGTGACCGATTTCATTGCCACCACGTTCATCGACTTTCCCGTCTTTAACGTGGCTGATATCGGCATTACGGTCGGCGTCGTGCTGGCGCTCATTGGTTACATGTTCTTGAGTCCCGCCGCTCGCGAGGTCGATGCGACTGCCGAGCTCAACGCCCGTGACGAGGCCCGAGCCAAACGCAAAGCTAAGCAGCGTGGGGAGCGTGCCCGCAAGATTCGCGAAAGGAATGAGCGCTAATGGCCGACATCCATATTCTCGTTGCCGACGATTCCGCTGGTCAGCGTCTTGACGCCTATCTGGGTGCCAACGATGGCTGTCCCACGCGCTCTGCCTGTGCGCATCTGATCGAGGGCGGTGCCGTTGCCGTCAACGGCGAGACCTGCCTGTCAAAAAAGTATGCCGTGCGCTCCGGTGACCGCATCTCGGTCGACCTTCCCGAGCCGCACGATCCGACTGACGTGATTCCCGAAGCCATCCCGCTCGACATTCGCTATGAGGACGATTATCTCATTGTACTCTCCAAGCAGCGCGGCCTGGTGTGCCATCCTGCGCATGGTCATGAGAGCGGTACGCTCGCGAATGCCCTGGTCTATCACTGCGGTATCGACCATCTGGGCACCGTGCAGGGCGAGGACCGCCCCGGTATTGTGCATCGCCTGGATCGCGATACCTCGGGTCTCATGCTTGCGGCAAAGGACGACGACACCCAGCGCGCGCTCCAAAATCTCATCCGCACGCGTACGCTCGACCGTCGCTATATCACACTTGTTCACGGGCACATCGCCATGGACGAGGGCACCATCAACACCGGCATTGCCCGATCGACGCGCGACCGCGTCAAGATGGCGGTTTCCGATGACCCCTTTGCGCGTCAGGCCATCACGACCTTCAAGGTGCTCGAGCGCTTTGATTCCACGCGTTTCGACGACGGCTACACGCTCGTCGAGTGCCACCTGTTTACTGGTCGCACGCATCAGATTCGTGTGCACATGCGCCATATCAACCATGCCTGCGTGGGCGACCCGCTCTACGGCAAGTGTGATACGCGTGCCGATCATGGTCTGACCAGGCAGTTCCTCCATTCCTGGCGCGTGGCGTTCGACCATCCCGTGACGGGCGAGCGCATCGAGTGCCGCGACGAGCTGCCGTGGGATCTTGCGGCGGTTTTGGATGACCTGGCCCCGCGTTCGCTCGGTCGCACTGCCGCCGGCGACGAAATCGTCCCGCAGCTCGGTCTGCTCGAAGCCTAGCCAGTATTAGGTGGTTTCTTGAACTCGGTAAGCCTGCGGTAAGATATACGATTGTTTACGTAACGCGTTGCTGGGAGCCTGCATGCTCGCCTTTTTACAAACCAACACACCCATCGTGATCTTCAACCAGATTGTCGTCACGCTGCTCACGGTCTGCTTCCTGTACCAGGTGGTCTTCTTTGTCATTGGCGCTCTTCGTGGCGAGGTCGCGCCTCCCAAGGCCAAAAAACTCCACCGTTATGCCTTCTTTATCGCGGCGCATAACGAGGAGGCCGTGATCGCCAACCTCGTTCGCTCCATCAAGGATCAGGACTATCCGTCCGAGCTTATCGAGGTCTTTGTGGTCGCCGACGCCTGCACCGACAACACGGCACAGCTTGCGCGCGAGGCGGGCGCCATTGTCTATGAGCGCAACGACCTTGCCCGCAAGGGTAAGAGCTGGGTCATGGACTTTGGTTTCGACCGCATTCTCAACGAGTATCCCGATACCTTTGAGGGCTATTTTATCTTCGATGCCGATAACGTCATCTCCCGTGATTACGTTTCCAAGATGAACGATGCTTTTGACCAGGGCTTTCATGTGGTCACGAGCTACCGCAACTCCAAGAACTTCGGCAGCTCGTGGATCTCGGCGGCTAATGCCACGTGGTATCTGCGCGAGGCGCGCTTCCTTAACAATGCGCGTAATATCTGCAAGACTTCTTGCGCTGTATCGGGCTCGGGCTATCTCATTTCTGCCAGTGTCATCGAGGGCATGCACGGCTGGCAGTTCCACACGCTGACTGAGGACATTCAGTTCACCACGTTCTGCGCCATCCACGGCATCCGCATCGGTTATGCGCCGGCGGAGTTCTTTGACGAACAGCCCGTGACGTTTAAGGCTTCCTGGAAGCAGCGTATGCGTTGGACTAAGGGCTTCTACCAGGTATTCTTTACCTACGGTAAGCACTTGGTCAAATCGACCTTCCGCTACCATCGCTTTGCCGCCTATGACATGTTTATGACGATCGCCCCGGGTATGCTGCTATCGCTGATCTCGATGCTCGCCAATGCGACGTTCCTCATCGTGGGCGGTCTTTCGCATGGCTTTTTGGCTACCGAAGTCGAGATGCAAGCCTGCGCCGCTTCGCTCATTTTGACCTTCGCCATGATGTATCAGACGTTCTTTATCCTGGCGTTGCTCACGACCATCTTTGAGTATAAGCACATTCACTGTGCGCAAAAGTGGCGTCTGGTGACCAACCTGTTTACCTTCCCGATCTTTATGATCAGCTATATCCCCATTACGGTGGCAGCGCTGTTCCTGAAGGTTGACTGGGTGCCGACACAGCACGCCGTAAGCGTTACCCTCGACGAGGTCATGCAAGGCGCCAAATAACCAGCATCAAAACCACTACAAAGGGGACAGGTCCCTTTGTAGTGGTTTTTTAATCTGAGCGCTCAGTTGAGGGGGTTCGATGTTCTATATCCCGTTTTGGATTTGCATCTTTGCCGGCGCGGCGATTGATGCCCGCGAGCGACGGTTTCCCAATGAGCTTGCCGGCGTGTGTGCGGTGGCGGCGTTTGCAGGCGTCTGGCTTGACATGGGCGTTAACACGGCGCTCGACCACGCCGGTCTTGCGGTCATCGTCTACCTTGGCCTTGTGCTTACCGAGTCGCTCTGGCGTAGAGTTCGCCACGCTCCTGGCATTGGCATGGGGGACGTCAAGGCACTCTTTGCCCTCTGTACCTTCGATCCCCTGGGCGGCGTTGTCGCGTTTGCGGTTGCGCTTCTGATTCTTGCCCTCGCCTGTCTCATCGCAAAATCGCGCTCGTTGCCTTTGCTGCCGTTTTTGGTGCCAATATTTGCCATAATCGAGGTCGTGGGTAGTACGCTGTAACCGTTTGCGCGCCCTTTTTAAGGAGCTTGCCATGGCAATCAATCAAGAGACAGCCGCCATCAAGGCGCGCATGGATCGCATTCCCGCGGCGTTGTCGCCCGAGCTGGTTGAGCGTATCGCCGCCGACCGCGCCTCGGGTGTCGTTAATCCCTATCGATGCGGTGACGACCAGGTTATCCGACGTGTCGATCGTGCCGCAGACGAGGGCACGCTCATGCGTCCATCCTTTATGCGCGATATCGAAAAGATTCTGCATCTGCCCGCATACTCCCGTTATGCAGGTAAAACGCAGGTCTTCAGTTTTCGCAGCAACGATGACCTGTCGCGCCGCGGCCTGCACGTGCAGCTTGTCTCGCGCATCGCTCGCGATATCGGACGCGCTCTGGGGCTCAACTGCGATCTGATCGAGGCAATTGGCTTAGGCCACGACTTGGGCCACACGCCCTTTGGCCATGCCGGTGAGCGTTTCCTCAACGATATCTATCACGAGCGCACGGGTCGCTATTTTTTCCATAACGTGCAATCCGCCCGCGTGCTCGACGCACTGTACGGTCGCAACGTGTCGCTCCAGACGCTCGACGGCGTACTGTGCCACAACGGCGAGTACGAGCAGCGTGTTTTTGAGCTTTCGGACATGGGTTCCTTTGACCAGTTCGACCGAACCGTCGAGGAATGCATTGCCACAGGTTATAGCGCAATTGAGCACCTGCGTCCCATGACGCTCGAGGGCTGTGTGGTTCGCATCTCGGATATCCTCGCCTACGTTGGGCGCGATCGCCAAGACGCCATTGCGGCGGGCCTGCTGTCGCCCGACGCCTTTGACGATGGCCTGGGCGGTGCATACAACAGCTGGTTCCTCACGCACGCCTCCATCGATATTGTTGAGCACAGCTATGGCAAGCCGCGCATCGAGATGAGCGAGGGCTTGTTTGAGGAAATCCGCCGCGCTAAGCGCGAGAACTACGAGAAGATCTATAGCAAGGGCGGCATCGAAGGCGACTCCGAAGCGGAGTTACGCGAGGCCTTTGAAAAGCTCTACGACCGTTGCCTGCAGGATATAAACGAAGGCGACGAGTCCTCTTACATCTTTAAGCACCACATCTCTCGCATTGAGCAGCAGCTTTCCTACTACGATCGCACCTATGCCTGGCAGGGCGATAAAGATCAGGCGGTCGTGGATTATATTGCGAGTATGACGGACGGTTATTTCTGCGAGCTCACGAGCAAGCTGTTCCCGGGATTGAAGTTTCCGCACCGTACCTATATTAACGAACGGTAGTTCGTATATTTTCGGTATACTGTTGGTGGAAAACGTATTTGATTGACGCACGGGATGGCTATGGACGACCTTTTTTCTGCTTCGACGCGTGAGCGCTCCTTTCGGAATCCGCCGCTTGCGGTGCGCATGCGCCCCAATTCGCTCGACGAGTATGTGGGCCAGCAAAAGGCCGTCGGTAAGGGCTCGTGGTTGCGTGCCGCAATTGAGCACGACGTGCTGTCGAGTGTGATTCTGTACGGGCCGGCCGGTACGGGCAAGACGACGCTGGCACATATTATCGCCAACCATACCAAGAGTGAGTTTGTCGAGGTCAGCGCCGTGACGGGCACCGTGAAGGACTTGCGCCGTGTGATTGACGAGGCCAAGACACGTCTGAATACGTACGACCGTCGCACCATTCTTTTCATCGACGAGATTCACCGCTTTTCCAAGTCGCAGCAGGATGCCCTGCTGCATGCAGTCGAGAACCGTACCGTCATTATGATTGGCGCCACGACGGAGAATCCGTACTTTGAGGTCAACTCGGCGTTGCTCTCGCGCGGTCGCGTGGTGGAGCTTGAGCACTTAAAGGACGAGGATATCGCCACACTTATCGAGCGTGCGCTCGAGGCGCCGCAGGGCCTGAACGGCAAGTTCTCTGCCGATGAGGATACGGTTAAGACCATCTGCACGCTGGCTGCAGGTGACGCTCGATCGGCGCTTACGACACTCGAGCTTGCGAGCGAGATTGCCGTCACGCGTCCCGATACCGAGGGAACGCCAGCGCCGGCGGCGGGGGAGCGCTATCCCATCACCGTGGATGACGTGAAGATTGCCAACCCGCGCCGTGGTTTTTCGTATGACAAAAACGGTGACATGCACTACGACATCATCAGCGCGTTTATTAAGTCCATGCGTGGTAGCGATCCCGATGCCACGATCTATTGGCTTGCGCGCATGATCGATGCGGGTGAGGACCCCAAGTTCATCGCTCGCCGCATTATGATCCAGGCTTCCGAGGACGTTGGCAACGCCGACCCGCAGGCGCTTTTGGTGGCGCATGCCGCGTTTAAGTCTGCCGAGGTCATTGGGTATCCCGAGTGCCGCATTAATCTGGCTCAGGCTGCGCTCTATGTGTGCCTGGCGCCTAAATCCAACGCGTGCGAGTCTTCCATTGATGCGGCGTTGGCCGATATTCATTCAAGTGGGCTTCGCGAGGTGCCGAGTTATCTGCGCGATCGTCATCGCCCGGGCAGCGACGAGTACGGCGTGTATAAGTATCCGCATGATTATCCCGAAGGCTGGGTCGATCAGCGTTATTTGCCCGAGGGGCTTGAGCACGGCGCGTTTTGGCAGCCTGCCGGCCGCGGCTGGGAAGAGTGGCGTGTAGAGCAAAGCGAGCGCGACCGTAGCGGCAATGCGCCCAAGTAGGTCGTTGCCATCTCGCGCATTCCCTTTGGGTATCTTTCCCCTTCTTTGAGGTATCATGAACAGCGTCTGTATTTCAATTCCTTCGGGAGGCTTGTATGAGTCCCATTCAAATCGCCCTGCTTCTGCTCGCCGTTGCCGGCGTGTGGGCTGTTATCGAGCTCGCGCTCACGCTGCGCAAGACCCGCAACGTCGTTGATTCGCTCGACAAGACCGTAAGCGATCTCAATAACACCATCGCCGAGGCTCAGCCCGTGGTGGCAAAGCTCGATGGCGCCGTCGATGAGCTCACCCCCGCGCTGGCGCAGGTTGAGCCGCTCCTCAAGTCGAGCAAGACCGCCGTCGACGCACTTACCTCCAATCTCGTAGAGGTCGAAGCCGTGGTTCGCGACATTTCCGAGGTTACGGGCAGCATGGCCGAGGCTAGCAATGCTGTGTCGAGCGTGACCGATTCTGCGGCCGGTGCCGTTCAGAAACTCTTTAACAAGGTAAAGGTTCCCGCGGCCGACGCCGAGCACAAGCTTTCCGCTGCCGCCGAAGCCGAGCAGCCGACCGAGCGCGTCCTGATTGGCGAAGCCGGGGGCGATGTCGCTGCTGGTGACGATGATGCACAGAAGCCTGCTGCTAAAGCAGCCCAGTATTACACCTACACGTCCGCCGAGACCTCCGAGGAGTCCTGCGATGAGTAGCGAAGCAACTTGCCCCATCACGCTGACTGTTGCCGGGGATCCGCGTCTGGCTCGCCTTGTGCGTATGACGGCGGCTAATGTCGGTGCACTGTGCTCCATGTCCGTCGATCGCATCGAGGACATCCGTATGGCTGCCGAGGAGGCTTTCATCTTTGGCTGCACGGCCGTTGATTCCGACGACATCTCGATCAAATTCGATGTCGACGAGTCTCACGTTGGCATGACCTTTACCTTTGGCGATCAGGCGACTGTGGACGAGGACGACCAGGCTGCTGTGTATGCCGAGCTCATTTTGGCGAGCGTGTGCGATTCCTACGAAAAGACTGCGGCGCCCCTGACGCTTTCCCTCGACCTCAAGGCGGATATCTAATATGACCGAACGTTCCCGGAGCGGTAAGACCGCTTGGGACAAGGAGAAAACCCGCGAGCTGTTTCGTCGCTACAAAGAGACCGGTGATCCGGACGCACGTGAGCAACTCGTCATGTCCCATATGAACCTGGTAAGGTTTCTTGCCAACAAATTTAAGAACCGCGGTGAGCCGCTCGACGACCTGATGCAGGTTGGCTATTTGGGCCTGCTCAAGGCAATCGACCGCTTTGATCCCGAGCGCGGACTCGAGTTCACGACGTTTGCGACACCCACTATCCTGGGCGAGATCAAACGCCATTTTCGCGACAAGGGCTGGAGTGTGCGCGTACCCCGTCGTCTGCAGGAGCTCTCGGCCAAGGTCAACCAGGCTACTGACAAACTTACCAACGAGCTGCAGCGTTCGCCCAAGGTTGAGGAGATCGCTGAGTATCTAGATGTGACTGTCGATGAGGTCCTCGAGGCTATGGAATCGTCTTCGGCCTATACCTCGGTGCCCATCGAGGCTCCTGGTGCGTCCGATTCCGACGATGCCCCTTCGATTCTCGACCGTTACGCCGACGACGACAACGAGCTCGACTTTACTGATGACCGCCTAGTGATCGAGGAAGCCATCCGTGATTTCTCGCCGCGCGAGCGCGAGGTTATCGAGCTGCGCTTCGTGAAGGGCATGACCCAGATCGAAATCGCCAAGAAGCTGGGTATCTCGCAGGTGCAGGTCTCGCGCCTGCTGCGCCGTACCCTTAAGAAGATTCAGGACAAGATCGATCCCGACGGAGTGATGGTTCGTTCATGAGTGAGCACCCCCAACAAATCGACCGCACGCTGCGCGATACCCGTATTTTGACGTTGCGCATTTGGGCCATCGTTGGCTGCATTGTCATCGCCGCCGTCATCTTTAACCTTATGGGCATCCTGGCGCCGGTTATCGAGTTTCTCGCTGTTGGTTCCATCATTGCCTTTGTGATGTCCCCGATCACCAATTGGCTCGAGCATCATGGCGTCGGCCGTGGCATCGGTTCGCTTATCGCGCTT
>CABRZN010000083.1 GCA_902475445.1 uncultured Collinsella sp. | reverse complement strand
CCGCCACGGGGGAGAGGTGTTCCGCCGTACTTCATCGCTTCCACACCGTTCACCGAGTTGTCCTAGCCTTTTACCGATGCGTGGAATATACTTTCATTAACACGTTGCTTCGTGAAAGGAACATTCATGATTTACACGCTCACTGCAAATCCCGCCATTGACTACAACATCGCCTGCGACGGTCTTGCTGCCAACACCGTCACGCGTACCCGCAACGCCGTCTACACGCCCAACGGCAAGGGCCTCAACGTCTCGTTTACGCTTGACCACTACGGCGTCGACACCACGATCCTGGGCTTTTTCGCCGGTTTCTCGGGCGAGTTTATCGTTAAGGGCGCCGAGGCCCTGGGCGTGCCCGTCAAGCCCGTGTGGACCGACGGCATCACGCGCGTCAATGTGTTCCTCAACGCCGGCCCCGACACCGAGTACAACATGGTCAACGCCGGTGCCGCCATCAACGAGGCCAACGAGCAGGAGATGTTTGAGCTCATCGATTCGCTCGATGACATGACCTGCCTGGTCATCAGCGGCTCGCTGCCTCCCAACACTTCCGAGGGCTTCTTGGCCGAGGTCCTGCGCCGCGTCAAGGCCAAGGGGGCCGAGTTCGTCCTCGACATCTCGAGCCATCAGCTGGCAGACCTCATTGCCATGGAGCCGCTGCTGATCAAGCCCAATGACGATGAGCTGCTCGACATCTTTGGCATTAAGGTGAGCGGTGGCGACGACGAGTCCGTCAAGGGCGCGATGGCCGAGCTGCACGCCAAGGGCGCCAAGAACGTGCTGCTCACCCTGGGCGGCGCCGGTGCGTACTTCTCCAACGGCGAGCACATCTGGTTTGCCAAGCGTGACTTTGAGGTTAACCTGCTGTCGACCGTCTGCGCTGGCGACTCCTCGCTGGCCGCCTTCCTGTCCGTGTGGCACGACGCTCCCGAGCGCGTCGAGGACGCCCTGCGCCTGTCGATGGCCACCGGCGCCAACGTGGTCGAGTGCCCGGGCCTGGGTGACTTTGCTAAGGTCGAGGAGTATAAGAAGGGCATCGTCATCCGTCAGGTCTGCTAGCTCTGACGCAATGCTTGAGTATTTCGGGTAGTTCGCATCCGTCTTGGGAACAGGACGGATGCGTTTTTGTTTATCGGACTTGCGTGTGCAGGGGAGGCTGTTTCTTGCTAGACTTCTTGCAGACGCAATCGACAACCAATTTGATAGTCGCAGGAGGCCACAGGTATGTGCAATATTTCGCTCAACGGTACGCAGCCGACCGATGCCTCCCTGCGAGTGCTGCGCGCGCTCGAGGCGGCCGGTCTTGAGGCCTGGTACGTGGGCGGTTGGGTACGCGATGCCCTGATGGGATGCCCCAGCCACGATGTGGACATGTGCTGCAGCGGCCTGTGGCAGGAGTCTAAGACGGCGCTCGAGGCCGCCGGTATTGCGGTCGTGGAGTCTGGCATTAAATTTGGTGGTATCACGGCCATAAGCGATGGCGAGCGCATCGAGGTCACCACATACCGCTTGGACGGCTTCTATACCGACGGTCGCCATCCCCAGAGCGTGGAGCGTGCGGCCTCGCTCGAGGACGATCTGGCGCGTCGTGACTTTACCGTTAACGCTATGGCCTGGCATCCCGAGCGTGGTCTTGTCGACCGCTACGATGGTCAGGGCGACCTAGACCGCAAGCTCATCCGCGCCGTTGGAGATCCCAAGCGTCGTTTTAACGAGGACGCGCTTCGCATGCTGCGCGCGGTGCGTTTTGCCTGCCGTCTGGATTTTATGATCGAGCCTAAGACTAAACAGGCCCTTGCCGAGTGCGCGCCGCTGCTCGACGCCGTGGCGCGCGAGCGTGTGGGTATTGAGCTTGAGGGCATTCTTTCGACCGGTCATGGGGGAGACGCGATGCTGCGCTACCCCGAGCTCATCTGTGCCTCTGTGCCTGAGCTGGCAGCGGGTCGCGGCTTTGATCAACGCAGTGTCTATCATGCGTTTAACGTCTACGAGCATATCGCCCGCGTACTGACGGTGGCAGGGGAGCTGGCGCTGTGCGATGGCGTCGCGCCTTCGATGAGCCTGATGTGGGCTGCGTTTTTGCACGATGTTTCTAAGCCCGAGTGCTTTACGGTCGATCATGCCGGCAGCGGTCATTTCTATGGCCATCCCGAGCTTGGTGCCAAGAAGGCGCGCGTCATCATGGATCGCCTTGCGCTTTCGCACGATCTGATACGCGACGTGTGCCTGCTGATTAAATATCACGACAAGCCGCTGCGCCCCGAGCGTTCGTGCCTGCTCAATATGATGCGCGCGCTTTCGGGCGAGGGCGTCGACACGCCGCGTCTGATGGACGAGCTCATGGACCTCAAGCGTGCTGACACGCTTGGCAAGGCCCCGTCGTGCTTCTATTACGTTGAGACGATTGAGGAGATGCGCGTGATGGCGCACGAGCTGCTGAAGGCAGGGGAGCCCTATACGCTCAAGATGCTCGCCATCAACGGCGGCGAACTGATCCGTGCCGGAGTCAAGCCCGGGCCGGAACTGGGTCAGCTTCTCAACTCCGCCCTCGACGCCGTGATCGAGGACAACATCCCCAACGAGCGCGAAGCTCTTTTGGTTCATCTCAACTTGAATTAGCTACCCAGTTTACCTGTGTGTTCCATAACCTGCCGACAATTTTTCGGCAATTTGGAATTTCTTCTTGCGCTGACGTTTTTTGTCCCGTAATATATTTCCTCGCAGCACGGCAGTGCAGATGTCATGTGGCCCGTTCGTCTAGCGGTTTAGGACGCCGCCCTCTCAAGGCGGAGATCACCAGTTCGAATCTGGTACGGGCTACCACTTCTTTTCTGCTGAGGCTTATGGCCCGTTCGTCTAGCGGTTTAGGACGCCGCCCTCTCAAGGCGGAGATCACCAGTTCGAATCTGGTACGGGCTACCACGCATCTGATACCCGGACTTCCTATGGAAGGCCGGGTTTTTTATTTTCAAACAACCGTCTGCAATTCCCGTTTGAACCAGAGCTTTGCGTTCTGCCTATGGCCCTTACGGGTACAATATCCAAGATATTTTGACTGTTAGAAGGAGTCTCATGACGGAGTCCTCTCAGCATACGTCTAAGCCCCAGGTCGAGGTTGAGGCCTCGGGCGGAGATGACAATAAGAGCGCACGCCGCGGCGCCATCTTTATCGGCGTCGTGCTGGTAGGTTATATCGTCTATCTGGTGGTAACCGGGCAGATGGGGCAGTTCTGGGCCGCTATGTCGAGCGTCCAGGCTTCATGGCTCGTTGTCGCGTGTCTTTGCATGTTCATGTACCTGTTCTTTGGCATTGTGGCCTATGCGATCGCCGTCTGGCTCGATCCCAATTCGCCCGTCGGCATCCGCGACCTGATCTCGGTCGAGGCGAGTGGCATCTTCTTTGGCAACCTGACGCCCATGATGATGGGCTCCACCCCGGCTCAGATCTATCGCCTGACCAAGGCCGGCCAAAACGTGGGCGAGGCCGGCGCCACGCAATTCACGCGTTTTATCGTGTACCAGTTTGGCCTGGTCGCCTGGGGCGCTATCCTGCTGCTCGCCCGTATGCCGTTTTTTGCCGAACGCTACGGCGACATGACGCTGCTGTGCGTCTTTAGCTTTGGTGGACACTGCTGCATCTTGCTTGGCATCTTCGCCGTCGCGCTCATGCCTAAGACCGTCACGCGCGTCGCCCATTGCATCATCAATTGGCTCGAGCGCATTGGTGTCTCGGCTACTAAGATCGAGGGATGGCGCACGTTTGTCGATGGCGAGATCTACTCCTTCTCCGAGAAGTTCAAGCTTTCAGCCGGACATTTTTCTTCCATGCTGCTCACGGTGGTCATCACCATGCTGCAACTCGCGTTTTTCTATCTGGTGCCGTATTTCCTGATGCTTGCCTTTGGCCACCACGAGGTCGACTTTTTCTCGGTCATGGCCGCGAGCGCCTTTGTCCAGTTGCTGAGCTCTGCGGTCCCCTTGCCCGGTGGTACCGGCGGTGCCGAGGGCGGCTTTGCATTGTTCTTGGGTCATTTCTTTGGGTCGGCTTCGACCGCCGGCTATCTGCTGTGGCGCCTCATTACGTTTATTGCGCCGACCATTTTGGCTGCGCCCCTGCTGGGACTTAAGAGCGCCCACAACGAGAGCATCCATGCGCGCTGGGATCGTGTGATGCGCAAGCTCGGCCGCACGCCTCAGACGCCCTCTGCGCCCACTATGCCGCACCCCACGAATGCTGTTACCGTTGATCCCAAGAAGCGCGCTCAGAAGGCTTCTGGGACCGCTAAGCCGGCTCATAAAGCCTATGTGCGCCAGACAGGCGATGGTATTCGCGTATCTCCGTCGGCACTCAATAAGAAGAAACATCCCAAGTCGCATTAGGGCAGTCGTGCGTTCTTCATGATGCGGGGCATATTTGTGCTGTATGGGGGATAATCCTCTTACGTAGATTATCTCTCATCTGTTGATGAATGCTTGCATATCGAAGGGACACGCCCATGGCAACCAGTAAACCGCGTCTTGATCGTCGCATCATTCGCAGCCGTAATGCCATCCTTTCGGCTTTCGAGCGCCTGCTCATGGAAAAGCCGCTGGCAGACATTACGGTGAGTGCCATCGCTCGCGAGGCCAATGTCGACCGCAAGACCTTTTACGTTCACTTTGGTACGGTTGACGGCCTGCTCGATGCCATTGCCGTCGATGTTGTGGATATGATTGTCGACTCGGTCGAGAAAACGCTTGCTTCCATGGACGGCGACACCAACGAGCGCGCCCTTGGCGCGGCGGCGACCTTCTTTAAAACCGTTAACGAGGCGCTGTGCAACAACCTCGTGCTCAATCGTCAGCTGATCGAGAACATTCCGCTCGATGATTTTATGGCTCGTCTTCGTGCACCGCTCGAGCACGAGATTGCCGAGCGCGATCTGCTGCCCCAAGGTCTCAAGGACGAGATGTTCGACTACTATCTGGCGTTTTTGCTGTCGGGTATTATCGGTATCTATCGCACGTGGGCGCTGTCTGACGGCTCGGTTCCTATTGAGCGCGTCTCTGAGGTCGCCAACGACCTGACTCTCAACGGCCTGTCGAGTCTGGAATCTCGCTTGGAATAGCATTGATAATTCAACAACTTAAAGAAGTTGCGGTGGAATAGGGATCGTTTTGGCTATTGGAAGGCCGATCTAGTCCCTATTTCACCGCAACTTAGGAAAACTGTTTTGATGGTAAGGCGGAGCAGCCTCGAAGATGAGCTTCGAGGCTGCTCCGCTTCATTTCTGAGCGTTTGTCATGTAGGGCACCATTAATCGCCGTTTTTGAGTGTGCGACCCTGTTTTTCGAACTTGTGCATGTCGCTATCGGCCATACCTTGTGACTTATCCTCGTGACGCTTGGCGTATAGCGGATCGTCGGAGTCATTCCAGATGCGGTCGGCGACAGGTGACCATGCCTCGGCGGCAGCCTGGGTCTTTTCGCGCAGCTGCTCGGGTGACTCCTTCTCGATAAGATCGGTGCTCATTGCGCCACTCTCGGCAACCATTTTGGGCAGCACGTCGGGATTCTCGAGCATGGGGCATGGTTTGAGGTAGTTGTCGTTGAACGGCATGTTTTCGTAGTACTTCATAAAGAGGGGAGAGCGCAGCGCGTCGAGTAAGCTCACATCGTGGATGTTGGCGTTTGAGTAGTGGATGAACACGCACGGCTCCACGTCTCCGGCGGCGTTGATGTGCAGGTAGCGGCGGCCGCCGGCGATGCATCCGCCTACAAACTCGCCGTCGTTTTGGAAGTCGAGCGTAAACAGCGGCTTCTTCTCACGCATTTCGCGGATAAAGTGATACATGTGCTCGCGCTGCTCGGGCGTGGGCATGAGCTCGGAGGTTGCATTGCGGCCAACCGGCATAAAGTGGAAGTACCAGCAGAAGAGTGCTCCCTCGTCGATCATCCAGTCCATGTTCTCCTCGGTAGCAACCGTATCGGCATTGGCGCTGGTCCAACAGGTGGAGATACCAAATGGCAAGTCGCGCTCGCGCAGGAGTTTCATTGCGTGCTCGATCTTTGCGTAGGTACCCTCGCCGCGACGGGCGTCGGTGGTGTGCTCATTGCCCTCGGCGCTGATGGCGGGGACAAAATTACCTACACGAATCATATCGTCGCAGAAGGCCTCGTCGATCAGCGTGGAGTTGGTAAAGCAGAGAAACACGCAGTCCTGATGTTTTTCGCAAATTCTGATCAGGTCGTGCTTGCGGACGAGCGGCTCGCCGCCGGTATAGATGTAGATATGCGTACCGAGCTCTTTGCCCTGCGTAACGATAGAGTCGATGTCATCGAACGAGAGATTCTGCTTGTAGCCGTACTCGGCGGCCCAGCAGCCCGTGCAATGCAGGTTGCAAGCGCTCGTGGGATCGAGCAGGATGGCCCACGGAACGTTGCACTGGTACTTTTCGCGGTTCTTTTCCTGCTCTGGCCAAGCAAGCAGGTTGGCGTCGACAATGAGGGTCTTAAGCAGTTTGGTTCGCATCTGGGGATTAAGGCTGAACACACGCATAATCAGGTCATACCAATTGCCGCGGCTCTTGATGACATTGGTGAATGCCTCTCGCTGTACAGGAAATACGCGATTGGGGACCAGCTTGTTCACGAGGTCCATGATTTTGTCGATGTTTTCTTGCGGGTTGTCGTCGAGATAATCGATGAGCTTGTTGAGCGCTGCACGCTCTGCTGACTGTGTAAGCGACATGGGTATATCCTTTCACGTGTGCTTAATGTGTGATAATACCCACTTGTGGATTAAACGAAGTCTAAAGATTTGTAGTGTGTCTATTCAACGAATCAATTTAATTTGGGGTGAAGCGTTATACGCCGACACCTTCTAAGTTGCGGTGAAATAGTGTCAGATGGGGATGCGGACGATTTCTTGGACCGCGCCTAGGCGTATCCAATGGAGTGGGAAGGATAAACTGGACTTTCTTTTAAGGATCCTCAAGCGTATTGCCGCTCGTATTCCACTGGAGACATGTAGCCCAGGGTGGAATGCATGCGCACCCTATTGTAATAGAGCTCTATGTACTTGAAGATGTCCTGCTTGGCCTCGTCCCTCGTCCCATAGCTCCTCTCTTTCACCAATTCCCTTTTCAGCGTCTTGAAGAACGACTCGGCCACCGCGTTGTCCAGCGGCGTGCCGGGCCTTGATACCGACTGGACTATGGCATGCGAGTCCAGACACCGCTGGAAGGAACGGGAGGTGTACTGCGCGCCCTGATCGTCATGGAAGACGAGGCTGCCGTCATCTGGCGGACCCTCCCTGCCGACCGCCTGCTCCATCGCGTCGATCGCGACCTTCTCGGTGATGCGCTCGGACATTGACCAGCCCACGACCTTGCGGGAGAAGGCGTCTATCACGGCTGCGAGATAGAGCCACCCTTCTCTTGTGGGTATGTAGGTGATGTCGCCCACCCAAAGCCTGTTGCGCTCGCCCACGGTGAAAGCGCGCTCTACCAGGTTCAACCGAGGGTCTCCCGGCTCGACCTTCTTCTGGATGCGGTGTTTTCGGGTCGCGCCCTTTCCGGCAAGTCCGAGCTTCTGCATGATGCGGAGCACGCGCTTCTCGCTCACGACGATGCCGCTTTTTCGCAGTTCGCGGTTGATGCGCCGGTAGCCGTAACGGCCCCTGTGCCGCTCGAAGGCCTCGACGACGAAACCTTCGATCGCCTCCCGCTCTATCTGGGCGTCGGACTTCTTCCGGCCGAGATACTCGTAGAAACCGGATTTCGAGACTTTCATCAGCCCGCATGCCTTCTTGATGGGGCCGATCTCGCCCCTATGCTCTTTGAGGAACTCGAACCTCACGCATGGTCTTGACTCAAGAAGGCCCGGAAATTTTTTAGTATCTCGTTCTCGCGCTCGAGCTCCTCGACCTTCTTCTTGAGCTTCACGATCTCGTAATCCTTGTTGATCTTCGGGGAGCCGTTTCCGGGGAACGCGCCGTCTCCCATCTCCTCGTATTCGCGGGCCCATCTTCTCAGCGTCGAATCCTTTATGCCGAGTTCCTCCGATAGGCCTTTGACCGTCATTTCCCCGGACAGGACCACCTTTGCCGCCGAGACCTTGAACTGCCTGTCGTATCGCTTTCTTCTTTGGGTCATCTTGAACACCTTTCGCTCTTAACTAGGTGTCCAATTCATCATACCCACTCCACAATGGAATCCTCCGATGCGCCTTCGCATGCTCGCATGACCTCGATACCATGCGAGCATGCGAACTCGACGAGCTCTGCGTTGCGGGCGTTTATGGTGCCGAAGGCGGCGGGGCACACAATAAGGCGCGCACAGTGGACGAGGAGCTCTTTGGCGCGGGCTATGGTTTTATCCCCGATCGGCTCGAAGGCGCGCTCGGCCACGCATTCCGTCGCCAGGTCGCGCGCGAGCTCGCAGTCGATGTCCCCTTCGTGCAGAACGCCCGCGTAGAACGCCTTGCCCTGCCGGATGAGCTGGCGAAACACAGCCGACCCCGTACCTGCGCCGGCGATGACGAAAGTGTGCGCATCACCGTGTGGGCGCCCAATTTCCACGCTGCCGAAGCGCTCGTTGAAGGTGCCATGCTGAAGGCCGTAGAGCTCGCCAATTGTCTCGCGCGTGAATATGTCCTCGGGTGCGCCGGCGCGGAAGACCCGGCCGTCCTTCACGCAAATCACCTTGTCGGCGCTTTTCTGCGCGAGCTCGAGTTCGTGGATGGACATGATGACAGCCACATTCCGCGATTTCGCAAGGTGGCGAAGTATTCGCAGCAGGTCGATCTGGTAGCGGATATCGAGATACGACGTGGGCTCGTCGAGCACGAGCACACGCGGATCCTGCGCGATGGCGCGTGCGAGCATGACGCGCTGGCGTTGCCCATCGCTTATCTGCATGAAGTCGCGCTCGGCGAGCTCTTCCACATGTGCGGTTTTCATTGCCTCGTCGACCCGACTATGGTCGT
>CABRZN010000082.1 GCA_902475445.1 uncultured Collinsella sp. | reverse complement strand
TGGGCTCAGTGTTGCGGATGCCGGCGACGACGTCCTCGCCCTGGGCATTCACCAAAAAGTCGCCATAGAACTCCTTGGTGCCGTCGGCCGGGTTGCGCGTAAAGGCGACGCCGGTCGCAGAGGTCTCGCCCTTGTTGCCAAAGGCCATGGCCTGGACGTTGACGGCGGTACCGAGCTCGTCAGAGATGCCGTGCTGTTTGCGGTAAATGCAGGCACGCTCGTTCATCCAGCTGCCAAAGACGGCCTGGATGGCAAGGCGCAACTGGAGCTCCGGATCATGCGGGAAGACGGGCTTGCCGTCGGCAACCTCAAGCTCGGGATACAGGGTCGCCTCGACGTTATCGGAGAAAATACCCTTGAACGTCTCGACAAGCTCCTGCAGGTCCTCGGCCGAAAGCTCGGAATCGACGCGAACGCCGGCGACCAGGCGGGCCTGGGTCAGGGCGTTCTCGAATAGGTCGGCGTCGACGCCCATGACGACGTTGGAGAACATCTGGATAAAGCGACGGTAGCTGTCCCAGGCAAAGCGCGGGTTCTGCGTCTGCGCGATAAGGCCCTGGACGGAATCGTCGTTGAGGCCCAGGTTGAGGACCGTGTCCATCATGCCGGGCATGGAGAACGGAGCGCCCGAGCGAACCGACACGAGCAGCGGATCGGAGGCATCGCCGAGTTTCTTGCCGCAACGGGCCTCGAGGTCCGCCTCGGCGGCAACGATCTCATCGAGTGCGCCTTCGGGCCAGACGTTGTCGGCACCGGAGTACTCGACACAGGTCTGGCAGGTAATGGTAAAGCCACCGGGAACCGGCAGACAGATGCGGCTCATCTCGGCAAGGTTTGCGCCTTTGCCGCCAAGCACGAAGTTCATGGATTTGTCGCCCTCAGTGACACAGGTGCCCTGGGCGTCGGTTCCAAAACGGTAAACCCTCTTGCAATCGCTCACGATACTTCCCCTTCCATGCGCTTACGCGCACGACCGTGGTAACGAATCGACCCACCGGATGCGGGCCGTGAGGGAACTATACGGCGCGTTTTGGGCAGGCTTGAGCAGAGGGTGCGCGGTTTGGTAAACGTGCTAAAACCGGCGGTAAACGGTAGGTAAAGGTGGTTACCTTATGAAGATACCACTACAAGGAAAGTGCAGGTCGGATGCGATGTTTTTGCTAAATCGCTTTACCATTTATCAGCATTAATTCCAAGTATTCTCTTTGGTTAGCTAAAAGAGCCCCGTCCCAAATTAGCTACCCAAACAACCTTGTCCCAAGTGAGCTACTTTTGTTGAGCGCGGCGGGCGGCACGGCGGGCTCTTGCCTCTTGAATCTCTTCGAGGTGAGCAATGATCTCGGCAGCGCTTTCCTCAATGGCTTTGCCGTCGGTACGCACAACAAAGCAGCCTAAGCGCTTCATGAGGGCACGAGCTTCCTCAAGCTCGCCGCGCACGCTCTCGGGCTCGGCATAGGAGCCGGCAACGGCACGGGCGTAGTCATCGCCCAAGCGGCTATCGCGAATTTCGGAAATCACATCGACGGTCGAAATCAGGCCGAACAGGTGCATCGGGTCAACCTCGTAAATCGACTTGGGCGGCTCCATGCCATGCGCCAGTGGCACATTGGCGACCTTGTAGCCCTGATAGGCTAAATACATTGACAGTGGCGTCTTGGATGTACGCGACACACCCAGCAGCACGATATCGGCACCCGACAGATCGTCACAACCACGACCGTCATCGTGCTCAACGAAATACTCCATGGCCTCGATACGATGGAAATACCGATCGTCGGTCTTGTGAATCACGCCCGCCACACCCTTGGGCGGCACGCCGACGAGCGAAGACAGCACGGCGAGCGTCGGACCGATCAGGTCGACCGAGCGAATGTGCAGCATACCCAGGTAATCGAGCACGCGGGCGCGAAGCGTCGGATCGACAATGGTGTGGAACACGGCAATATCGCGATGGTCCGCATCGACGCGCGGCCCCACAAATGACTTGACCTGCTCCACAGAGGTCACCTTAGGCAGGCGCAAAACGCGAAAAGCCCCTTCATCAAATTGCCCGGACGCCGCAAGCACCACCTCACAAGCGGTATCACCGAGCGAGTCGGAGATAACGATGACGGTGGGACGAGCGGTGACCAGGCAATCCATGCGGGGCTCCTTTTGCGCTTATGCGCAGGCTGGCTTACTTTTTGCGGGCAAGCTCACCGATGTTGGCGATGCCGGAGAAAACGGCCTCGAAGCGGTTGAGCAGCTTAAGGCGATTATCGCGAAGCTGCTCGTCCTTGTCCATGACCATGACCTCATCGAAGAAACGGTCGATGGGCGCGCGCAGGGCGGCGAGGGCGGCAAATGCGGCCGGGTAGTCCTCGGCAGCAAGGGCGGCATCGACAGCGGTCTGAGCGGCCTCGGAGGCGTCGGCGAGCGCGAGCTCGACCTCGCCCATCAGGCTGCGGTCATACTCCGCACCAAGCTCGGGCTTGGAGATATGCGCGGCGCGGGCATAGGCGGTCGCCAGGTTGTCGAACGTCTCAGCGTCGTTCTTGCGGGCCTCGTCGAGGGCGGCGCAGCGGGCGAAGAAGACGGACGGGGCGATGATGTGCACCGCGGAGACGGCGGCGACGGTATCGGCCGGAATCTTTTCGTCGCGGGCCATGCTCACCAGGCGGCCATGGAAGAAGTCACGAACCTGCTGGGCGACCTCGGCGGCGTCGAACTCAATGCCCTGCTCACTGTAGAGTTCGAGGGCAAAGTCGATGAGCGACGTGGGGTCGATCGGCAGACGGTCGCGCAGGATGTTGATAATGCCGATAGCGGCACGACGCAGCGCGTAGGGGTCGGAGGAGCCGGTCGGGGGCTCGCCGATGGCAAAGATACCGGCGATGGTATCGAGCTTGTCGGCGCAGGCCACGATGCAGCCAGCGGTGCCCTCGGGCAGCTCGTCACCGGCAAAACGGGGACGATAGTGATCGCGAATAGCATGGGCGACCTCGTCGTTCTCCCCCATCGCGGTCGCGTAATAACCGCCCATCACGCCCTGCTGGCTCGTGAACTCGACGACGGCGTTGGACACCAGGTCTGCCTTGCACAGGTGTGCGGCGCGAGCAGCGTCGGCGGCAAGATGGGCGCCCAGGTGAGCCTCGCGGGCGATAGCGAGCGCGAGCTGCTCGATGCGCTCGGACTTGGCGAGCACGCTACCGAGCTTCTCCTGGAAGGCAACCTTGGACAGACGCTCACGGAACTCGTCGAGGGAGATCTTCAGGTCCTCCTCGTAGAAGAACTTAGCGTCGTCCAGACGGGCGCGCACGACGCGCTCGTTACCGTCGATCACTCGCTCGGCGTTCTCGGGCTTGCTGTTGGAGACGACCACGAACTCACGCGTCAGCTTGCCCTCGCCGTCATAGATCGGGAAGTAGCGCTGGTTGGTGAGCATGGACTCGCAGATAATCTCGTGCGGGACCTTGAGGAACTCCTCGTCGAAAGTACCGACGAGCACCGTCGGCCACTCGCAGAGGTTAATGACCTCCTCAAAGACCTTCTTGGGCGTATCGACATGGCAGCCGGGGCGAGCGGCCTCGACCTCGGCGATACCGGCGAGAATCGCCTCGCGACGGCGCTCGGCAGAAAGCACGCCGGCATCCTCGAGCACCTGCTCGTAGACGGCGGGGCTGGCGACCACATGGTCACCGGGGCCAAGCACGCGATGGCCACGCGTGGTGTTGCCGCTCGTCACGTCGGCAAACGACACGGGCACAACATCCTCGCCCAAAAGGCAGCAGATCCAGCGGACCGGGCGCACGAAGGTGGCGTACTCGTGGCCCCAGCGCTGGGAGCGGTAGTTGGGCCACTGCAGGCCGGCGATGGTCTTCTCGCACAGAGCCGTCAGGATCGGAGTAGCCGGAGCGGAGGGAATGTTCTTCTCGGCAAAAACATACTCGCGACCGTCCGTATCCTCGCGACGGACCAGGTCCTCGGCAGCCACACCGCACTTGCGGGCGAAGCCCTGGGCGGCCTTGGTGGCGTTGCCGTCGGCATCGAAGGCAATGTTTGCCGCGGGACCGCGCTTGACCTCGTGAACCTCATCGGTCGCGGTGACAACGTTGGCCACGAGCGCAGCCAGACGACGCGGACTCGAGATCACGCGGACCTCGCCATGGGCCAGACCGGCCTCGTCGAGGCCCTTGGCGATCATGGTGCCAAGCTGCTTGACGGCATTGTTCAGCGGTGCGGAGGGCATTTCCTCCGTACCGATCTCAAACAGGAAATCCTTAGCGTCTGCCATGGCTTACGCCACCTCGCCTTCCTGGTCGGCATTCTCGTTGACTCCGGCGACCTCGGCCATGTAGGCCTCGCAGCACGCCTTGGCGACGGCGCGGACGCGCAGGATGTAGTTGGCACGCTCGACCGCGGACAGGGCGCCGCGGGCATCGAGCAGGTTGAAGGCGTGGCTGCACTTCATGACACAGTCGTACGCCGGCAGCGGCAGCTTTCGCTCCAGGCAGGAATGGCACTCGGCCTCGTAGTCGTCAAACTTCTGACGCATCATCTCGACGTTGGCGACCTCAAAGTTATAGGCACTGAACTCGCGCTCGTTCTCGAGGAACACGTCGCCATAGGTCATGGGCGTGCCGTCGGGCAGGTAGCTCCACACCAGGTCGTAGACCGAGTTGACGCCCTGAGCGTACATGGCGATACGCTCCAGGCCATAGGTGATCTCGACGGGCACGGGGTCGACCTCGATGCCGCCCACCTGCTGGAAGTACGTAAACTGCGTGACCTCCATGCCGTTGAGCCAGACCTCCCAGCCAAGACCCCAGGCGCCGAGCGTCGGGCTCTCCCAGTCGTCCTCGACAAAGCGGACGTCATGGTCGTTGGGGTCCAGGCCAATGGCGGCCAGCGAACCCAGGTAGAGCTCCTGGGCGTTGACCGGCGAGGGCTTGATGAGCACCTGGAACTGATAGTAGTGCTGCATGCGGTTAGGGTTCTCGCCGTAGCGGCCGTCGGCGGGACGGCGGCAGGGCTGCGCATAGCAGGTGCGCCACTCGGCGGGACCGAGCGAGCGCAGCGTGGTCGCGGTATGGAAGGTACCGGCACCGACCTCGGAGTCATAGGGCTGCATAATGACGCAGCCCTGCTCGCCCCAGTACTGCTGGAGGCGCAGGATGATGTCTTGGAAGGAAAGCGATGAAGCGTTCATGCCTCTAATATCCCCTCGTCGAAACGATTACACGGTTAGGTACTGTACTATAGCGGTTTTTAGTCGATAGCGCCGATGCGGTTGAGCGGCCAGTAGCGCACAAGCGCCACAGCGATCAAATCAGAGCGATCGACGGGACCAAAGTAGCGTGAGTCGGCAGAGTTTTCGCGGTTGTCGCCCATCACCCACACGCACCCGTCGGGAACGGTGTAGGGATAGCTTACCTGAGCGCCGGGCGCTTGGACCGAAAGTGGCCAGCTCATGCCCGTCGTATAGTCCTCGTCGAGCGCTTGGCCGTCAACGACCACCTTGCCATCCTGCAGGTCGACCGTCTGGCCGGCCGTGGCAATAACGCGCTTGACAAGAACATCATGCTCGGAGGTGCCATCGGGGTTGTGAAACACCACGATATCGCCCTGCTTGACGGGCTGACCGAGCTCGAGGCTCACCTTTTGCGCCAGGATCTGGTCGCCAATCTCGATTGTGTCCTCCATAGAGCCGGTGGGCACCACAAAGGGCTCGACCACAAAGGTGCGGATCAGGAAGGTGGCCACAAGCGCGATCGCGATGACCGCGATCCACTCAAAAGCGCCCCTCAACGCGGAATGTTGCGTAGGAACCATACTCACTCCTCGCTCTGCGAATACGAAGCGTCAAGGATCTCCTGCGCGTAAGCGCGCTCCTCGGGCGTGAGCCGCGCAGTCTCGATCAGGTCGGGACGCCAGCGACAGGTGCGCTCGATGGCATTCTTGCGGCGCCAGGCATCGACCTTGGCGTGATCGCCGCTCACGAGCACCGGAGGAACACCTTCGCCATTGAACTCGGCGGGGCGGGTGTACTCGAGCAGGCCTCCGTCCTCGGCGGTCGAGAACGACTCGTCCACGTTGCTCATCTCGTCGCCCAGGGCGCCGGGAATGAGGCGTACGACGGCATCGGCAACGACCATCGCGGGCAGCTCGCCGCCCGTGAGCACATAGTCGCCGATCGACAGACGTTCATCGGCATACGCATACGCGCGCTCGTCGACGCCCTCGTAACGGCTGCACACAAACAGCAGGCGCTCACTTTTGAGCAGGCGCTCGGCCACATGCTGCGTAAAGGGCTCGCCACAGGGGGTAAAGAACACCACCGTGGGCTTGGGACCCCCTGCGCTAATGGCCTCGATGGCCTCGGCGATAGGCTCGACCTTCATGAGCATGCCCTGCCCGCCGCCGTACGGCTCGTCATCGACGGTACGATGGCGGTCGTGCGTCCAGTCGCGCAGATTATACGCCTTAAAATCAAAAAGGCCGGCCTTGCGGGCGCGACCCAAAATCGATGTGGACATAACGGGCTCAAACATCTCGGGAAAGACCGAAAGGGTCTCGATCAGCATGTTGTCCTCCCTACTTGTCCATATCGATCAGGCCGTCCATAACGTGGACGGAAATTGTTCCTGTGTCGGGAAGATCGAGCACAACCTGCTCGATCACGGGAATCAGTACCTCGCCGTACCGATCGCCCTCGACAACCCAAACATCGTTAGCGGGCGTCGACATGATCTCGACAATCGTGCCGAGCGAACCAAAGCGCTCGTCGACCACCTCGCGACCCATCAGGTCGGTATAGGCAGCGTCGAGCGAATCGAGCTCAAAGTCGTCACGATTTGCCAGCACGTAGCATCCCGTGATGCCCTCGGCGGCCGTCAAGTCGTCAATGCCCTCAAACGAGACCAGATCGCCATCGCCCGTATCGGTGACGGACACGACCGTGCAAAAGCGGTCGCGCTTGAGCGCCGGCGGCGTCAGGGCGACGCGCATACCAGGCTCTAATACAGAAGGAAGCCCCCGCAGCGGCTGCGCGAGGACCTCCCCCTTCCTTCCGTGCGGCTTGACCACACGGGCGATGTTTTTGTACTGGGACCTCAAGGTCCTAGCCCAGAACCTCTACCTCGACAGCAGTGTCGAGGCGAGCGGCCAGTGCGCGGGCGAGCGTGCGAATGGCCTTGATGGTACGGCCACGACGGCCGATGACCTTAGCGACGTCATCCTCGGCGACCGAAACCTCGATCGTAGAGGCGTCGTCACCATCGATGACCTCAAGGCTCACGGAATCCGGGTCGTCGACGATCTGAACAACGAGATATTCGACGAGATCGGCGATGCGATCTGAGAGCATTGCCTCACCCTCGAGCTGTGCAGCGTCAACCTCAGGCACGATTTACTCCTCGGCGCCCTCAGCGGCCTCAGCGGCAGCCTTAGCGGCCTCGGCCTCTTTGGCGAGCTGCTTCTTGGACTTCTTGACGACGGTCTCGGTCTTCTCGCCCTCGTTGGCGGCCTTGACCAGAGCGGCGACGGCGTCGGTGAGCTGAGCGCCCTTGGACTGCCAGTCGGCGATCTTCTCGAGGTCGAGGTTGATGGTCTTGGGGGCGGTCATCGGGTTGTAGCGGCCAACCTCCTCGATGATACGACCGTCACGCGGGGCGCGGGAATCGGCGACGACGACACGGTAGTACGGACGCTTCTTAGCGCCGTGACGAGCAAGGCGAATCTTGACTGCCAAAGGAAACTCCTCCAACCAAGCAGCTTTAGGCTGCAACTACAAACAAACAGTTGAACATAATACGCCATCGACGCGGGCAGGTGAAGTCCGTGAGACCAACTTCTTCGGTGTAGTCGAGGGCAAATCCATATCTTAGACAAGAATTCGGGATTTGCAAGCACATACACGTACCCCACATGAGCTGCGCGGTATACTCATGACATGGAAAGACGCGAACATACATACGGTTATGAGGATGCCATGGGCGTCACGCCGCCTCCCTGGACGGGTCCGGCGGTGGGCCTCATGGACCTCGATGCGTTTTTTGCGAGCGTGGAGATGCTCGATCATCCCGAATGGCGCGGAAAGCCGCTAATCGTGGGCGGGGACGCCGATTCTCGTGGCGTTGTGTCCACCTGTTCTTACGAGGCACGTCGCTTTGGCGTACACTCCGCCATGGCCTCGGCCGAGGCACGGCGCCTGTGTCCGCAGGCCATTTGGACGCACGGGCATTTCGATCGCTACCGCGAGGTCAGCGCGCAGGTCATGGCGATTCTTGCCGAGGAGACGCCGCGCGTGGAGCGCGTATCCATCGACGAAGCCTTTATCGATATCACACCGGGTCGCTTTGCGCCCGAAGACCCGCTACTGGTTGCGCGGCGTATAAGCGACCGCGTGGCAGCGCTGGGAGTGACCTGCTCCATTGGCGTGGGCTGCAACAAGACGGTCGCAAAGATCGCAAGCGAGCGTGATAAGCCGTTTGGGCTGACCATCGTGCGCCCCGGAACCGAGCAGCGCTTTTTGGCCGCGCTGCCGGTATCTGCCATGAGCGGCATCGGGCGCTCGGCCGAGGAGCGACTGCGCCGTATGCGCATCTACACGCTCGGCGAGCTGTCACGCGCGCCGGAATCCACCTTGGCCTCTATTTTTGGCGTCAACGGCGAACGTATGCGTCAGCGTGCGCTGGGACTTGAAATCTCCGAAGTCACGAGTCTCGATGAAGAGCGCGAGGTTAAATCGGTGAGCAATGAGCGCACCTTTGCGAAAGATTTGACTGAGCGCGGGGACATCGAAGCGGCGATTGCGCTGTTGGGCGAGTCAGTGGGACGCCGCCTGCGCCGTCAGGGACTGACGGGCGCCACGGTGACGCTCAAGCTCAAGTATTCGTATGGAAGCGGTCGCTCGGCACAGCGCCGGCTGCCTCATCCGACCGACGATGAGAACATCTTCGTGGCGGTTGCGCTCGAACTGCTCGACAACATTTGGCAGGAAGGCATGCATGTTCGCTTAGCAGGCATCGGCATGAGCGACTTTGACCATCAGGGCGGCATCCAGACCGACTTGTTCTGCGAAGTCGACGACCGCGGAGCCCAATCCAGCGACCGCCGCGAGCTCTCCGTCGCG
>CABRZN010000081.1 GCA_902475445.1 uncultured Collinsella sp. | reverse complement strand
CTCTCCGTGCGAGTCAGGACTGTCCGAGCAGGCGACCTTATATATTTGCCCTCCCCGGGGCTCCTCGCCAGTCCCCCTCAGCTAGTTCTTGAGCGAGTTCAGTGGCGCCGGGAAGCGTCCACCACGGTGGGCAAGCACGGTGCCGGCGTTGGGGTTCACCGGCATGATGGGCGCACGGCCGAACAGGCCGCCGTACTCGACGCAGTCGCCCACGCCCTTGCCGATGGCAGGAATCACGCGGACGGCCGTGGTCTTGTTGTTGATGACGCCGATGGCCATCTCGTCGGCGATGATGCCGGCGATGGTCTCGACCGGGGTGTCGCCGGGGATGGCGATCATGTCCAGGCCGACGGAGCACACGCAGGTCATAGCCTCGAGCTTCTCGAGCGAAAGCGCGCCGGCTTCGACGGCGGCGATCATGCCGGCGTCCTCGGACACGGGGATGAAAGCGCCGGAGAGGCCGCCCACGCTGGAGCTGGCCATGACGCCGCCCTTCTTGACGGCATCGTTGAGCATGGCGAGCGCGCAGGTCGTGCCCGGGCCACCGCAGGTGCCCACGCCGATGATCTCGAGGATGCGCGCGACGGAGTCGCCGATGGCAGGCGTGGGAGCCAGTGACAGGTCGACAATGCCCTTCTCGACACCCAGACGATGGGCGGCCTCGCGGCTCATGAGCTCGCCGGCACGGGTGATCTTAAAGGCGGTCTGCTTAATCTTTTCGGCAACCTCCATCATCGAGGCGGAGTCGGGGAGCGTCTCCAAGGCAGCAGCCATAACGCCGGGGCCCGAGACACCAACGTTGATGACGGCGTCGGCCTCGCCGCCGCCGTGGACGGCGCCCGCCATAAACGGGGAGTCCTCGACCATGTTGGCAAAGCAGACAAACTTGGAAGCGCCGACGGAATCCTGGTCGGCCGTGAGTTTAGCGGCATCGATGATGGTCTGGGCGGCCATGAGCACGGCGTCCATGTTGATGCCGGCACGCAGGCTGGCGACGTTGACGCTGGAGCAGACACGGCTGGTGGTGGCAAGCGCCTGCGGGATGGACTGGATGACGCGGCGGTCGGCGTCGCCGATGCCCTTCTGGACGAGTGCGGAGAAGCCGCCCAGGTAGTCGATGCCGAGGGTCTCGGCCGCGCGGTCGAGGGCGTGCGCGATGGGGGTGAGGTCCTCATCCTTGCAGCATGCGGCGATCTGCGCCACCGGGGTGACGGAAACGCGCTTGTTGACGATGGGGATACCGTACTCGCGCTCGAGGTTCTCGGCGGTCTCGACCAGATGCTCAGCCGTGTGCGTCACGTGGTCGTAGATCTTCGTGCACATGCGGTCGAGGTTCTCGTCACCGCAACCCATGAGCGAAACACCCATGGTGATGGTCCTGATGTCGAGGTTCTGTTCCTCAACCATGCCGCGGGTTTCCGCGATTTCTGCGGGCGTGATCGCCATCCTTGCGCTCCTATCTGCCAAAACGAGCATAATCTTATCTATTCTAACGTGCCGCACGTGCCAAGTGGCGCATGCGGCACGTTTTGGTGCTCGGTTGTTTCCGTTGTGTTACTGCCCAAAGACCTCTTCGGCGATGCGCGCGCTCTCGGCGGCGTCCTTGGCGTAGTAGTCCGCGCCGATCTGCTTGGCGTATTCGGGGGTGAGTACGGCGCCGCCCACGATGATCTTGACGCCCGGCACCTCGGAATGAAGCAGCTTGATGGTCTCCTCCATGGCGACGACCGTGGTAGTCATAAGCGCCGAGAGGCCGACGAGTTTGATATCGCGCTCCTTGACGGTCTTGAGTACCTCCTGCGGATCGACGTCGCGGCCCAGGTCAAAGACGGTGTAGCCGTAGTTGTCGAGCAGCATTTTGACGATGTTCTTGCCAATATCGTGGATGTCGCCCTTGACGGTGGCCACGCAGATCTTGCCCTTGTCGGCAATCTCGCCGGCGGGCATCAGGCGTTTGATGGTATCGAAGCCCACGCGCGCGGCCTCGGCCGAGGCCATAAGCTGCGGCAAGAAGAACTTGCCCTGGTCAAAGAGGACTCCGACCTCGTCGAGGGCGGGGATAAAGTGATTGTTGATGAGGTCCATGGCGTCGTGGTCTGCCAGCAGACGCTCGGTCTCGGCAGCGATCTCGCCTTTGCGGCCCGAGACGACCATGCGACGAATCGGGTCGTCGTTGCCGTCGGTGCCGGCGGTGCCAGCAGCGGGCACAGCGTCGGTCGATACTGCCTGAGCAGCTGCCGGGTTGGCGGCGATCTTGTACGGATCGGTCCAGCCGGCATAGCGCTCGATGTATCCGGTCGAGCCCTCGTCCTCAACGCTCAACACGCGATAGCTGTAGACGGTATCCATAAAGCGCTTGGAACCCGGGTTCATGATGGGGGCGTCCAGGCCCGCGCCGAAGGCGGCAGCCAAAAAGACCGAGCCCAGCAGCGGGCGGGCAGGCAGGCCAAAGCTGATGTTCGACACGCCGAGCGCACATTTGACGCCCAGGCGCTCCTTGCACAGGGACATGGCGCGCAGGATCTGCTCGGCCTGGCGCTGGTTGGTCGAGGCGGTCATGACCAGGCAGTCGATGAGGACGCGGTCCGGGCCGATGCCGTAACGGGCAGCCTCGGCCACGATGTGCTCGGCGATGGCGAAGCGAGCCTCGGCGGTATCGGGGATGCCGCCTTCGTCGAGCGTAAGGCCGACAACGTTGGTGCCGTAGTGGGCGACCAGCGGAAAGATCTCATCCATGATCTGCTGCTTGCCATTGACCGAGTTGATGATGGGCTTGCCGGCGTAGCGGCGCACGGCGGCCTCGACAGCGGCGGGATCGGTGGAGTCGATCTGCAGCGGCAACAGCGTGGAGCCCTGGAGCTGTTCGGTCGCCTGTTGGATGATCTTGACCTCGTCGATCTCGGGCAGGCCGACGTTGACGTCCAGGATATCGGCGCCCTGTTCCTGCTGGCTGATGCCCTGGCTCACGACGTAGTCCAGATCGCCGTCGCGCAGGGCCTGCTGCAGGCGCTTTTTGCCGGTGGGGTTGATGCGCTCGCCGATGACGGCGATCTTGTGGCCGTCGCAGGGAAGGTCCACCACGGTCTGGGCGCTTGTGACCGACATGCTGGGCTTGCGGTGGCGCGGGCTGGGCGTGTGGTTGTCGATAAGCGTGCGCAAGGCCGCCATGTGCGCCGGCGTGGTTCCGCAGCAACCGCCCACGACGCTCACGCCGTCGGCGATCATGCCGGCGACGGCCTCGGCGTATTCGGGGGCCTGGATATCAAAGACGGTGTTGCCGTCGTCGTCCACATGGGGGAGTCCTGCATTGGCCTGCACCATAACGGGCTTGTCGGTAACGGTGAGCATACGTGCGGCGAGTTCTCGGAGCTCGGCCGGTCCTTGACTGCAGTTGATGCCCAAAACGTCGGCACCGATGGCGTCGAGCGTGATGGCGGCGACCTCGGGACTCGTGCCCAGGAAGGTACGGCCGTCTTCCTCAAAGGTCATGGTGGCAAAGACGGGCAGGTCGGAGTTCTCGCGGCAGGCGAGGACCGCCGCCTTGATCTCGGCCAGGTCGGTCATGGTCTCGATAATAAAGAGGTCCACGCCCGCGGCGACGCCGGCGCGCACTTCCTCGGCAAAGAGGTCATAGGCCTCGTCGAAGCTGAGGGTGCCTAAGGGACGAAGCAGTGCGCCGATGGGGCCGATGTCACCGGCGACGTAGCGGGCACCAGCCGCGCGGGCGCAGGCGACAGCGGCGGCAAAGACATCTGCCACGGTGGCGGCGCCGTCGAGCTTGTGGGCATTGGCGCCAAAGGTGTTGGCGGTGATCACGTCGCAGCCAGCCTCGACGTACTGGCGCTGAATGTCGGTAATGACCTGGGGTTCCTCAAAGTTGAGCAGCTCGGGCAGGGCGCCCGCCTTCATGCCAGCGGCCTGCAACATGGTGCCCATGCCGCCGTCGAACAGCAGGTGCCCCGTGCCCTCGATAGCGGCGCGCAGGCGATCGTCCTTAATGCGAAGGTCATCGATCGTGCGTGTCTTGTATGCAGCGCCATTGCGGCGTGCGGCATCAACGGGCGCCGCCAGCGCGGCGCCGTCAGAATCATGAGTGATAAGCGGAGTAAACATCGAGGGCTCCTAATGGCTGGAATAGCAGGTGGTGTGGGCGGCACGGAAGCGGCAGTTCTCGCGCATGCGGCAGATATTGCAGGTGGGGCGGCTCTGGGCGTCGTGGACTTCGCCTTCGAACAGACCGATCACCGCGGTCACGCTCTTGGTGGGCATGAGTAGGCTGGTGGGTGTGACGGTCAGACCGATGAGCCGCGTGGCGTTGAGCGCATTGACGATCGAGCGCTGGGCCGAGAGCGGGCAGTCGCCGTAGCCGGGACTAAAGCGCCAGTTGCCGGCGAGCCCGTGTGCGGCGGCGTCCGTCTTGACCTGCTGGTCCATTTGCTCAACGGCGGCTTCCACGTAAGCGGAGCACGCGGCGTCGAGCACGGCGCCCTCCAGGGGATGTTGGGCTCCCGTGGTGCGCAGGCGACGCTCGGCGTCCATGCCGAGGGTGCATGCCATGAGTGCGGCAAAGCGGGCGTCTTTGAGATGTCGATAGATATCGCGACCGCGCAGCTCAACGTTGGTGCCGACCAGGCGAATGCTGGGCTCTCCCTGCTCGTCCACGCTCGTGGCATCGATGGCAAACACGCGGCGCACGCCACGAGGCTCAATGTCCAGTTCCAGACGCTCGACCACAAGCTCAATACGTCGTGACAGCTCGGGCTCAATCTGCTGGCCGCCGTAACCCAGATACCGCAGCATCTCGGCACGGTCGACACGGGGATGGTGCGCAGCATCGACACGGTAAAGCGCCGGCGACGCAAGGTCGGCCGGCACTTCGACAGCGGTTGTATCGATGTGCGGTTTTTCCATTACCCCAGGCGCTCCATAATGGTCGCGGCGATCGCAGGACGGTTCATAGTGTACAGGTGCAGGCCGTCGGCGCCGTGCTCCTTGAGGTCGCAAAGCTGGCGGGCGGCATAATCTACACCGGCTGCCTGCAGGCTCTCGGGGTCATTCTCGTACTTGGCGAGAATCTTGATGACGGGGGAGGGCAGCGACGCGCCGCACATAAAGACCATGCGGCTGATCTGCGACTTGCCCATAAACGGCATGATGCCCGCGGTAATGGGCACGGTGATGCCGGCCTTGTCGGCAAGCTCGCGAAAACGGTAGAAGCACTCGTTATCAAAGAAGAGCTGTGTCACAAAGAAGCTCGCGCCGGCGTCCTGTTTTTGCTTGAGGTGTTCGACCGAGAGGTTGAGATCCTCACAGGCAATGTGGCCCTCGGGGTAGGCTGCGGCGCCCACGCAAAAGCCGGCGTCGACGAGCTCGGGGATGAGGTCGCGGGCGTAGGCGTAGTCCGAGGCGGGCTTGTCGTCCTCGGTTGCGCCGGCAGGGAGATCGCCACGCAGGGCCAGGATGTTTTCCACGCCGGCGGTGCGATACTCGTCGATCTTGGCGGCGATATCGGCGTGCGAGCGGCCCACGCAGGTAAGGTGTGCCACCGAGGGTGTATCGAATTCGCTCGTAATCATATGCGCGATGGGGGCGGTGGTGGCGCCGTTGCCCGAGCCGCCAGCCGAGCAGGTGACCGAGACAAAGCTCGGCGAAAGCTTGCACAGATTGCCTGCCACTTCGCGAGCCGTGTCGAGGGTCAGCTCGCCCTTGGGCGGGAACATCTCAAACGAAATGGGCACGGTGCCCTGGGATGCTGCCTGCTTAAAAACCTCGTCGACGCGCATATCGTGCTCCTCTAGATACGTAATAGTGTGATGTGTTGTAAGGATTCTACAGCACCACTGTGTCACGGTGGAGTTTCACTCGTTATTCGGGGATACCAATCAAAGATGCCTTGCTATCGGCATTCCCTATAACAGGGCGGTCAATCTAGGATGGGGCTATAAAGACTGGTATCCGATGTGAAATACCAGTTAATAGAGCCCCATCTCAAATTGACTACCCTTAAACCATGGGGAAAGGTCTGCAATTTATACAGTTGATTGGCTGTTGAGGGTGGCAACGCCGCCGCGATGCGGTAACCTCATTGATTGGTTTCGCGACAGCAACATAACGGTAATGTTGCGGAAACACGGCGAGTCTAAGCTATGACTCGTTCGTTAGTAATCAACACCGCTTCTCACGCGGTGCCGATACGAAGGGAGTTCCGTATGGCCGAACTTACTGACCGCTTCGGGACCATGGTGTTCTCGGAGGAAGTCATGAAGGACTACCTCCCCAAGGACATTTGGAAGCGCCTTGCTGCAACCCTCGAGGGCGGTGAGCCGCTCGACCTGGATGTGGCCAACGCTGTTGCCCATGCCATGAAGGTCTGGGCCATCTCCAAGGGCGCGACGCACTACGCGCACTGGTTCCAGCCTCTTTCGGGCATTACTTCCGAGAAGCACGACAGCTTCCTGGAGCCCAACCACGACGGCACCGCCATTACCAAGTTTACGGGCAAGAACCTCATCCAGGGCGAGCCCGATGCCTCGAGCTTCCCCAACGGCGGCCTGCGTGCTACCTTCGAGGCCCGTGGCTACACCGCTTGGGACCCCACTAGCCCCGCCTTTATCAAGGACGACGTCCTGTGCATCCCCACGGCTTTCTGCTCCTACACGGGCGAGGCCCTGGACAAGAAGACCCCGCTGCTGCGCTCCATGACCGCGCTCTCGCGTGAGTCCAAGCGCGTTTTGGCGCTGTTTGGCAAGACCCCCAAGAAGGTCGTTCCTTCCGTGGGCGATGAGCAGGAGTACTTCCTGATCAAGAAGGACGCCTATCGCAAACGCAAGGACCTGGTCATCACCGGCCGCACCCTCTTTGGCGCTGCTCCCTGCAAGGGTCAGGAGCTCGAGGAGCACTACTTTGGCGCTATCCGCCCCACCGTCTCGGCCTATATGAAGGATCTGGACGATGAGCTGTGGGCGCTTGGCATTCCCGCCAAGACCAAGCACAACGAGGTTGCTCCCTGCCAGCATGAGCTCGCCCCCGTCTATGGCGAAGTCAACGAGGCCATCGACCAGAATCTGGTCATGATGGAGAAGATGAAGCTCATCGCCTCCCGCCACGACTTGGTCTGCCTGCTGCACGAGAAGCCCTTCGAGGGCATCAACGGCTCGGGCAAGCACAACAACTGGTCGCTTGGCACCGAGTCCGAGAATCTGCTCGATCCGGGCGACACCCCGCTCGACAACCTGCAGTTCATCGTCTTCCTCACCGCGGTGATCGAGGCCGTCGATAACTATCAGGAGCTTCTGCGTGCCTCCGTTGCCTCGGCCGGCAACGATCATCGTCTGGGCGCCAACGAGGCTCCTCCGGCGATTATGTCCATCTTCCTGGGCGACCAGCTTACCGAGGTCGTCGAGAAGATCATCGATGGCAAGGCTTCCGTCCATGCCACGCGCGGCGTGCTCGACCTGGGCGCCGATACCCTGCCCAAGCTGATGCAGGACAACACCGACCGCAACCGCACCTCCCCGTTTGCCTTCACCGGCAACAAGTTCGAGTTCCGTGCCTGCGGCTCCGAGCAGAACGTCTCCGACTCCAACCTGGTGCTCGATGCCGCCGTGGCCAAGTCGCTCAAGTCCTTCGCCGACGCGCTTGAGGGCACGCCCGAGGATGAGTTCCAGGACGCCGCGCTCGAGTACTGCAAGAAGGTGCTGACCGACCACCAGCGCATCCTCTTCTCCGGCGATGGCTACTCCGATGAGTGGCCCGTCGAGGCCGAGAAGCGCGGCCTTGCCAACAACAAGACCACGGCCGACGCCCTGCCCGCCTTTGTTTCCGATAAGGCAATCGCGCTCTTTGAGGAGACGGGTGTCCTGACCAAGGCCGAGGCTCAGTGCCGCTACGACTGCAAGCTCGAGAAGTACAACAAGCTCATGAACATCGAGGCTACCACGATGGTTCGCGAGGCGCGTCGTACCTATCGCCCGGTCATTACCGCCTATGCCACCAAGGTCGCTAAGGGCCTTGAGACTATTCGTGCCGCCGGCGCCGAGGCCGCCATGCAGTGTGAGCAGAACACGCTCAACAAGCTCTGCAACGGCATCACCACCATCAACGACTCCATCAAGGCGCTTGACGCCGTGCATCAGAAGGCTGAGGCCCTCGATGGCCAGGAGCAGGCCAACGTGTACGCGCACGAGGTCGTTCCCGCTATGGATGCGCTGCGTGCCGCCGTGGACGCCATGGAGGAGATCGTGGCAGCCGACTACTGGCCGGTCCCGACCTACGACGACATCCTGTTCTACGTGTAGGGCGTAACTGACATATCGTCACGGTATTGAGCCGGGGTCCGCATCATGCGGGCCCCGGTTTTTGTTTTCAAGACTTTAGTCCGCTGGCCGCGCAGCGGCCAGCTTTAAACCACCCGCTACGCGGGTGGAGACAAACGGCTTTACAAAGCCACCCCTCCGACCGATATTGACGATTGTTCAGGCCGTCAAGAATTCGAGTCGAAGGGGTGGTCGCCATGGCCCAGAAGGCCTACAGCCTTTCCCACACGAAGTGGATGTGCAAGTACCACATCGTGTTCACGCCGAAGTATAGGCGCAAAGTGATCTACAACCAAATCAGGAGCGACATAGGGGAGATCCTCAGGAAGCTGTGCGAGTACAAGGGGATCGAGATAATCGAGGGGCACCTGATGCCCGACCACGTGCACGTGCTGCTGGCGATCCCGCCGAAGTACAGCGTCGCGAGCGTCATGGGCTACCTGAAGGGGAAGAGCTCGCTGATGATATTCGACAGGCACGCCAACCTCAAGTACAAG
Organism: uncultured Collinsella sp.; assembly: GCA_902475445.1. Taxonomy (GTDB): domain Bacteria; phylum Actinomycetota; class Coriobacteriia; order Coriobacteriales; family Coriobacteriaceae; genus Collinsella. The sequence goes on along the minus strand of CABRZN010000081.1, from coordinate 473 downwards.
TTCGGCAACAGGAAGTTCTGGGCGGAGGGCTACTACGTGTCCACCGTCGGCCTGAACGAGGCGACGATCGCCAAGTACATCAGGGAGCAGGAGTCCCACGACATCGCGCTGGACAAGCTGAGCGTGAAGGAGTACGAGGACCCCTTCAAGAGGAGGTGATCCTGCCGGTTCGACCGGCGCGCCACGGGTCAAGATGCACTAGGCCTGGACGAAGTCCGGGCCCGCGCCTTTAGACGCGAGCCCGGGGCCCGTGGGTTATACCCTAAGAGCAAACCACCCTTTTTAAGGGTGGTTCTGATTGAACAGCGCAGCCGGGGCGCCGTCGCTCGTATGATTGAGCGTATGATTAGCGAACAAATGTTTGCAAATATTGCGTTTACCAGCTGTAAGTGCGAGTGCTCGCAGTAAAATACCCTTACGACGCATTCCGTGCGCGGGCGGCCGACGACTCGATCGGAGGTCCCCAAATGCTG
>CABRZN010000080.1 GCA_902475445.1 uncultured Collinsella sp. | reverse complement strand
GCCATCACGGGTATGGCTCGCCCCGAGAGCGCCGAGGGCCTGCGCCGCATTATGCTGATCGAACGTCACGGCCGCGGCGTGTCGCTGCAGGCCGAGGGCGTCGACGGTGATGGTCCTGCGGGCCTGGGTCTTGTCGGCAAGCATATCGGTCGCGGCTGGTTGCGCGGTTTCACCATCACCGGTGGTGCCATCGCCTCGACGATCGGTCACGATTCGCACAACGTGTGCGTGGTGGGCGACAACGCGGCCGATATGATGGCTGCCGTCGAGGCTGTTGGCCAGGGTGGTCACGTGCTGGTGCGCAACGGCGAGGTCGTGGCGCGCATTCCGCTGGCGCTTGGTGGTCTGATGAGCGAAGGCACGGCCGAGGACGTTGCCGCGCAGCACGACGGCTTTATGGTCAAGGCGCGTGCCATGGGTATTGAGCCGCCGCTCGACCCCATCATGGGCATCATTTTCCTGCCCCTGCCGGTCATCCCGACGCTCCGCATCCGCCCCGAGGGCATGTTTGACGTCACGACCTTCACCTACGCCGACTAGTCATCGGGGACGTTCTTAAACGACTAGCCGCCTGCGACACTCTCTGGCGTGTCGCCTGACGCTGCGACCGTGGGGCCTCTGGCGCGCGTGAGCTATTTGCTAGGTCCTTGTAACGTTTGCGCCCCCGGAGTCTTATCTGAGCTCCCTTTGGGTACGGTGATTTTGGATATACGTCCGATTCCATCAAGCCCGAAGGGAGCTTTTCTATGTTTAAACTGATTGCATCCGATATGGACGGCACGCTGCTTGACGAAAACGGCCAGGTGCCTCCCGAGACCTACGAACTGATTCTGGCACTACGCGAGCATGGCGTGCATTTTGCCGCATCGTCAGGCCGTCGCTACGACCGCCTGTGCGAGTTCTTTTCACCTGTTCGCGACAAGATAGACTTTGTCGCCGCTAACGGCGCCCAGGTCTACGCCGACGGCAAGATGGTAGACCGTGAGGTGTATTCGCACCTGGCGATTCGAAGGCTCGCCCAAGCCGTCAGGACGTTTCCCAATCTGCATCTTGCGCTTTTTGACCGAACCAAGTCCTTTTTGCTCGATGACGAGTGCAAGTTCGTGCGTGAAGTCGATAAGGACCTTCCCAATGCCGAGCGCATTTGGGAGCTGCCCGATCCCAGCGTAAATATCATCAAAGCGAGTATCTTTTGCGACGACGGTGCCGTTATGGACAGTGCGTACGTGCTGCAGCGCGAACTTGGTCAGCTCTTCACCTTTGCGCCTTCGGGCAACGCGTGGATCGATGCCATGCAGCCTGGTGTGTCGAAGGCCTCGGGCATCGCGCAACTCGCGGAGCATTACGGCATTGGACGCGGCGAGGTCATGGCATTTGGCGACTCGATGAACGACTACGAGATCATTCGCTTTGTCGGCACGGGCTGCGCGATGGAAAACGCGCGCCCCGCGCTTAAGGCGGTGGCCGATCGCGTCGTAGGCTGCAACCGCGACCACGCCGTTCAGCGTGAGCTCCGCCGCGTGCTGGAGAGCCTCGCCTAATCCGGCAGATGGGGACGTTCCTTTTCTGCCGGCAGTGGGGGACAGTCCTTGCGTTTGTGCGAAGAGTGTCCCCAACGACTAGTCATTTAAGAACGTCCCCAACGACTAGGCGAGAGCGGCCATGATGGTGCGGGCGACGCCGTCGTGGTCGTTGTCGTATTCGGTGATGGCGTCGGCGGCCTCGCGGTCCTCGGGCTCGGCGTTGATCATGGCCATGCCGTGGCCCGCTGCCTGCAGCATGGGGATGTCGTTGATGTTGTCGCCGAACGCCCAAGCGTCGGCGAGACGCTCGCCCAGGTGCTCACAGAGCCACGTGAGGGCCGTTCCCTTGGTGGCGCCCTCGCCCATGACCTCGATATTCATGGCGTACGAACGCGTGACCTCAATGCCTTCGAGCGTGTCGAGCTCCGCCGCGATGGCGTCGCGATCGGCCGGGTTGTGCCAGTACATGGCGATGCGTTCGAGCGTCTCGACCTCGTCGATCTTGCTGTCGATATCCATGTCGATCGGTGTTCGTGTGCGCTTGAGCGAAGCCGCGATGTGGGGGTCGCCGCCGCAGAATTCGTCCAGGCGCGTGTAGAGCGAGCGGGGGAGGAAACACTGGCCGTCGGCGAAGATATCGAAGGTGACGTCATGGCCGGCGGCAATGCTATGGATGCGGTGGGCAATGCCGCAATCGAGCGGACGGCTCAAAATGCACGTGGCGCGCGAGGCGTCGGTGGGCACATCGTCGTCGAGCTGCCAGACGCTGGCGCCATTGGCGCAGACGGCATAGTGCACGGCGGGATGGGCGAGGATGGGCTCAAAGATGCCCGACAGCGGACGTCCCGTGCAGGGCACAAATTCAATCCCGCGTCGAGCGAGCTCGTCGAGCATCGCCCAGGTGGCATCGCTCATCTGCTTATCACTCGTCAGCAGCGTTCCATCCATATCGGAAAACACAATCATTTGATGCAGCCCTTTCTACTGGCATAAAAAGCGTGGCCGAGGGCGATGATGCCCTGGCCACGCTCGGGTTCTATAACGGTCCGCGTCCTAGCGATCGGCGAGCGGCTTGTACTCCAGCGGCTCGATAACCGGGCGATACGCGGGGCGAATAATACGGTGCGCGCAGAAGAGCTCTTCCATGCGGTGTGCTGACCAGCCGGCCATGCGGGCGACGGCGAATAGCGGCGTAAAGAGCGTCTCGGGCACGCCGAGCATCTTGTAGATAAAGCCCGTGTACAGGTCGATGTTGGCACAGATGGGCTTGGTCATGCCGTGGTCGCGCATGACCTGGGGTGCCAGGTGCTCGATGCGCTCGATGAGTGCGAACTCTTCGCCCAAGTCCTTCTTGGCTGCCAGTGAACGCGCGTAACGGCGGCAGACCTCGGCGCGCGGGTCGCTGAGCGTATAGACGGCGTGGCCCATGCCGTAGATGAGGCCGGTGCCGTCGAAGGCCTGCTTGTCGAGGATCTTGCCCAGGTAGGCCGCGACCTCGTCCTCGTCCTCCCAGTTGGAGACATGCGCGCGGATGTCCTCGTGCATAGACACGACCTTGGCATTGGCACCGCCGTGGCGCGGGCCCTTGAGCGAGCCGATGGCCGCGGCATAAGCGGAATACGGGTCGGTGGCCGAGGAGGACAGCACGCGGCAGGCAAACGTGGAGTTGTTGCCGCCGCCGTGCTCGGCATGCAGCATGAGCATCACGTCGAGCAGCATGGCTTCGTCGCGGGTGAACGCCATGCCACCGCGCAAGACCTGTAGGATGGTCTCGGCGGTGGAGAGACCGGGCGTGGGGTGCGGCACGTGAACCTCGGAGCCGCGAAGCTTGGCGACCGAGGCCATGTGTGCGAAGGCGGCGATGCGCGGGAGACGTGCGAGCATGGAAATGGCGACGTCGATTTCATGCTCGGGCGTGATCACGTCGGGCTCGGCGTCGAAGGCGTAGAGCAGCAGTACGGCGCGCTGGAGCACGTTCATGATGCTCGACGACACCGTGGTCATAGGGAACTCTTTAACGTACTCGTCGCTCAGATGTCTAAAGGCGCCCAGGCGCTCACAAAAGCCGTCGAGCTCTTCCTTGTTGGGCAGCGAACCTGTGATAAGCAGATAGGCGACTTCTTCGTAGCCGTAGCGATTCTCGGCCTGGGCATTGTTGACCAGATCCTCGATGCTGTAGCCGCGAAGCGTGAGCTTGCCCTGATCGGGCACGACCTTTCCGTCGACCTTGTTGTAGCCGTGCACATCCGAGATACGAGTGAGACCCGCGACCACGCCCGAGCCGTCAGCATTGCGCAGGCCGCGCTTGACATTGTGCTCGACAAACAGGCCCTCTTCATAAGGATCGGTCGGAAGGCCGTGGTAGAGGCTTTCGCTCTCAGACGAAATCTGGCGGCTTGCTTCGTAATCCAGAACCAGTCGGCTCAAGTGGTCATCGAAGCGGTAATAGATTTTCTTGGCGTCGTAGGCCATGCGCGCTCCTCTCCGGGCCGCATCGGGGTGACTTGCATGGGCATGCGCGCGTCAGGCTATCCCCAGCGGCTTGCTCGCTACAGGCGGTACATAAAGTTGAAGACGTCCTCGCGCTGGATGGACACGTTGACGCCCGAAAGCTCGCCGGCCTCGGCCAGCGCCTTCTGCAGCTCGGCGAAGTCGAGCTTGGACTCGGCGGTATCGGCCAGCATGGTCATGGTGAAGATGTCCTCGATAATGGACTGCGTGATGTCGCGGATGTCGACGTTGGCCTCGCCTAGGACACGGGTGACGCCGGCGACGATGCCGGGGCGGTTCTTGCCAAGGACGGTGATGACGATACGGGAGGACGAGATCTCGGCCATGGGAAACCCTTTCGCGTGATTGCGGCGCGCGCGGGGCGCTCCGCTACGGTACAGTGTTCATCATTGTACCTGTCTGGCGCAAAAAAGGCGCGCTCGCTGCGGCGTTACATGCCTGCAACATGAGCGTAAGGGGGAAGGCCGCACGGGGAAGAGCCGTCTGGCGCGTGTCCGGCTCGTGTTGGGTCGATTTCCGATCTCAGCCGAACACATTGAGCGGACAGGCCGTTCCCGCAGTCAGCCGAACGCCTCCGACGGCTGATTCCGAACTGGAAGCGGAGGGCATCCCCGCCCTTCGGTAGGGGATACCGCTCCGCGGCGCATGCCGCGGGCGGCGCCCCTATCGGACCACCGTGACCTCAGTTGGGATGGGCCCAGCACTGCCGCGTACTCGGTGAGCTAGAGCCAACTGTTCGTCTTCACGTCGCGTATGGCGATATTTCGGTCGTCCGGCTCGGTGATGCCGTAGCCGAACGCCTGGAGCGTCTCGATGGACTCCTGGATCCTCTGTTGGAACATGGGACCCGGATCGACCCTCGGCCCGAGGTGCCCGCGCCAAAGGCACGGCGTGGCGCGCAGCATGTTATGGATTTTGGAGATGGGCTCGATGTCGGCGTAGACGTTGAGCGTCGCCATGGCGTCCTTGTGGCCGAGGATCGATTGGAGCGCCTTGATATCGCCGCCTTGGCGGATCCACTGCGTTGCGAACGTGTGGCGAAGGCCGTGGAACGTGATCAGCTCGTCGTTGGTGCCCATGAGGCCGTTGGTCTCCGAGAACGTCTTGAACGCCCTGCGGATATAGCTTGTCGTCGCGAAGGTCGCGCCCGGCTCCGACAGGATGTAGCGGTCCCCGATCTCGACCGCCCCGGTAAGGCCGCGCAAGCGCAGCTTTCCGCAGTCGATCTCGTGGGTCTCCTTCAGGAAGGGGAGTAGGCCGACCGGGTCGATGGGGATACCCCTGGCGTCATGGGTCTTGGTGTCCTTGATGAACGAACCCATTCCCTTCGCGTACGCCACCGAGTGTCTGATCGAGATCAGGCCCGTCTCGAAATCCACATCGCACCACCGAAGGCCGCAGACCTCGCCGATTCGCATCCCCGTGTGCAGGGCGAGTACGACCGCCCTCTAATCCTCGGCGGACCAATCGAGTCCGAACTCCTTTCGGGCATCCTCTTCGCTCATGACTTCGAGAAGGTCTCCGGGTTGGCAACGAAGGGCGAGGCATAGCTGCTCGAGTGTGTTGAAGCGAATGCCGCGAATATGCCCTTTTTTAATACGGGACAGGTTCACGGGCGTGGTTCCAATCCTTTCGGCAAGTTCGTTCGAGGAAATCTTTCGCTCGGCCATGATCTTGTCGAGGCGAACAATTACGGGCATGGCGTTTCCTTACGCAATCTCGTCGGAGTCGAGGTACAGCTCTCGGGCGTACAAGAAGAGCTGGGAAAGCATGAACAGGACGATGCCGAGAACCAGAGAGGTCCAATCGAATGATGAAGCGATCTCTTGGGCGCCGACGGCCCCCTCGCCGCCAAACATCGAAACGGAGGTTTTGAGTGAGCCGGCGTAGAGGCTGGTGGCAGCTTGAACAACGAAGAGAATGCCGAGCACCTTCAAGCATGTCGCAGACCCTTTCTTGAAGGGGTCTCCGCTCTTGATCGTCCACACGAGAACGGCGCTGAGGATGGTCGTAGCGATACCGATGACGGCAGGGGCCAATGTCGAGATCGCAAGGGCTGGATACGCGGGGGAGTCTACAATCACAGGGTTGTCGAGCACTTCGATTGCTGGCTTTAAGGAGAACGCCACTTGTGCGATGGCGGTGACGCAAAGGGCCGCAGAGGCTATCGCACATGCGATGCGGAAGGAATGAAGCCGGGGAGTGCGATTGTCGGAACTCATAATAACCTCCGAAGAATTTAAAAAACTCAGGTTACTTTTTAACAGTTTATGTTAAATTGACTTTGCCGGCAAGTAATAAGGGCCGAGCATTTTGTTCGGCCCCTCTGTTCCGACTGGATGAGGTTAAGGTTGGCGATGAATATGCTCAAAATCTCGAAGGCGATCTTTAGGTCGCTTCTCTCCTCCAGGTCGCTCTGTGTTGCCGTTGTTGCGTTGATGGTTCTTTGTGCTTTGCCCGTCTTCAGGAGCGCGGCTGGCATCGACGGACGGGTCGAATACCTCGAGTCGGGAATAACCCGTGTTGAGCAGGAATTGTCAGCATCCTATGCGGATGCGCTTGTGAATGCGGGGGAGGAGGGCGTCTATACCTCTTCATCAAGCATGCCCGCGCTTCTTTACCCTCTTGCCGCGGGGCGTCTTGTCTTGGCGCCGCTCTCTCCTCTGCTTCCGTTTCTGCAGGTATCGGATGGAGCGTACTCCTTTTATGACGGATCGAAGGAGTACTTGCTATGGGCCGCAACGGCCGTTGCCGTCTCGTTCCTTGCCGCGCGTCTTAACAAACGTGAAAAACTCATCATCCAGGCACCGATGGGTGAGCTGGGCAGGCTTGTTGCATCGAGCGTATGGGCGAGTGTTTTTGCGATGCTTGCCGTCTTCGCCGTCAATCTTCCAGGGATAATCGCCGCACTTGTGAAGAATGGCCCGGGCTCGCTGTTCTATCCGATAGGCTACGTTCAATATGCGACTCCGGTTATCAAACCGGCTTGGCTGGTGTTCGCACAGACGGCCATTTTGCAATTCTTGGTGGCGGCGTTCATCTCGCTCGTCGTTCACCTTGCCGTGAAGATTGCCAATAACCCTACGCTTGGAATCGTGTTCGTATGTGCCCTGATGGGGGCGACGATGGTTCCCGGGTATTACGGAAGATCCATCGCTTTACGTGAGTTCGCCCTGTTGAATCCCCTTACGTATGCGAACACTGAGTTGACCGTCGGCGCCTATAGCCCGTACCCGACAACGCAGATAGTGAATCTGCCTGGACTTTGCTTCGAGCGTGGCGCGATTACCCTCGTATGCGCAATCGGGATCGAGGTGCTGGCAATTAGCCTGCTTTGCGTTGCTGGAAAGAGCGGCTGCGCGCGCCCGATGTCCCCGATTTGTCTTGAGAGAGGTTCCTTCACCGCATCGAGAACGACAGCCCGTTCGAGCGCTTGTGCCTCCGCCGTTGCATACGTAAGAACGATGGGGAAGCTGCTCCTGCATTCTCCTGCCCTCGCCGTATGCGCGATTGCAATGTCGACGGCGATGCTGGCCCCGGCTCTGGTCGAGGTGTTTCCTGACGCTGGTGACGTTTCCGCTGTTCGGTATAGGGATGGGGAGCTCCGTTCAATAGATCGGTATCTAGAGCAGGACGCTGCGAATATGGACGTCGAGGGCAAAGCGGCCCTGGAAGGCATGCGAGATGCTCTTTCGGGTTTCGTGTACGCGCCCACGCCTGCGGAGGGGTTTCGAAGCCTTGCGACGTACGAGCGCGCTCGAGGCGAGCTGGGCGCGGCAGATGCGACCCTCCTGCAATCGATCGGAATCGAGCCGGAGACTCCTTCTCGTGCGGAGGCGCGCGCCCTTCTGCTTGAGTCGATCGCGAGCTTGCCGGACCCCAAGGTTTACGAGTTAAGTACGAAGATGCCCCCATTAATCCTCCTTTCGTATCTCCAGGCAGCGCTTCCCTCCTTATTTTTGCTGTTGCCCGTGGTTGTCACATCGCTCGCGTGCACCCACCTGCAGTGTCGTTCCCTTCTGGTTCTCCAGATCCCCGCAACAGCGCATGTGCGTTTTCTGACGGCTGTTGCGCTGTCTCTCCTGCTTGGCTTGGCGCTGCTTTTGGTGTCGATGGTTCCCGCTGCGGTTGTGTCCTTGATTAAGAACGGTGCGGGTGGATCGGAGTATCCCGTCGCTCTCATTCGGGCGGGAGCTTCGACAACGTCCATGGTGGGGGAGGCGGTGTTGTGCAGTATTCCGTTGCTGGTCATGGCATACGGCGTGATTTCCGTCGTCGCTGCGTTGACAGCAGCGATTAGCCGCAACCCCGTTGTCACCGGAGTGGTTTGCGCGGTTCTCCTGGTGTTGGGTTCGTTGAGCGCTCATGTTGAAAGCGCGGGCATGGGCGTCGCGCTGCTGGCTCCATTCGCCTCGTTTGATCCCGCTTCCCAGGTGGGGACGATTGGGTTCCTTGGGCGAGGGACGAACGCGATGCCTTTTGGAGAGGTCGTCGGCGCATCGGGCGCTCTGCTGGTGGTTTTGGGCGCCGTATCTCCGTTGATGGTGCGCCTGAGTGTTCCAAAGATCGAAAGGGGATGATCTCGATGATTGGCCTTCAAACGCTGACGATCTCTTATGGAAAGAAGGTGCTCGTAGATTCGGTGGACGCTGAGTTTGCCCCGGGTACGGTCTACGGTCTCGTCGCTCCGAACGGGCATGGAAAGACGACGTTGCTGCGTGCGATGGCAGGTTTGCCGGGTCCTCGCGTGGACGGGAGCATCGTTCTGGATGAGGTGCAGGGTACGGGTGCGAGAGAGGTCCGTTCTATGATCTTCTATGCACCTGGTGAGGGGACGCTGCTGTATCCCGGATTGCGTGCGGAAGATCACCTCAAGATGGTTTGCGATATGTGGCCGCATGCTCGCGATATCGAAGAGATAGTGGAACAAACGCAGATAGGCGAGTTCGCGAAGATGAGGATCCGCACTCTGAGCCAGGGCATGAAGCAGCAGCTTACCCTGGCGATTGCGTATGCGACGGGTGCGCGGTACCTTCTATTAGATGAGCCCATGAACGCGCTCGACCCCAGCAGGGTGGACTTGCATTCCGAGATTCTTAGGAAGTTGGCCGATTCCGGTACGTGCATCATCATGTCATCCCACATCTTGGATTCGGTCGATAGATTGTGCGATGAGATTCTGTTTTTGAAGGATGGGACGCTCATTAGAAGCATTCCGCAAGATGATGCTGCGTCGAAGTCTCCTGGATCCCATTTCGCAAAGCCTGCCGGACGCGCCGAGGGTGCGCTAAGC
>CABRZN010000079.1 GCA_902475445.1 uncultured Collinsella sp. | reverse complement strand
GGACTTGCAGCGACGGACCTCAGGACACTCTTACACCACGTCTGCGCGCGCGACCCCCTCAGAGACGAAAAAGCAAGAAACAGCCCCCGTTTTAGCGTCATCAGAGCCAAAACGGGGGCTGTTCCATGCTTCACCCAGCTGGTAAAAGCCTTTACCTTGCTGAATACTCTCAATTTTGCACGGCGCAGGCGGGGGTACCTTTGTCCACGGCAGGATATGGAAGCCTATCACCAACCTACCGGCAAGTTCGTGTCGGCAGCCCCGGCCTTTCCTTTGCCTAGCGCGACCCTCGCGAAGCGCGTGAGCGATAGGGAAAGGAAAGGCCGGGGCGAACAACCCGCGATGTAGTCAGCGTTCGCGTTACGGCAGGATATGGAAACCGAGCGAGGCGATATCCTTGGCAAAACCGCGCACGGTATCGAGCGAGACCTCGTACGGGTCACGGCCGATGTTCTTACGCTTGGCCAGGATGCTGTTGGGCACCGTGATGATCTGGCAACCGCATCCTTCCGCCTGGTAAATATTGATAAGCTCACGCGTGGACGCCCACAGGACCTCGCAGTTGGGCTTGGCGGCGGCCTTCTTCACCGACTCCGTCATAAACGGAATGGGATCGACGCCGGTGTCAGCGATACGGCCGGCAAAGAGCGAGATGATGGACGGCGTCTCGGCGTCGACGGCCTCGACCATCTCGTCGACCTGCGTAGGCGTAAAGATGGTGGTGACGTTGACCTTGATGCCATCGGCCGAAAGCTTGCGCACCAGCTCGGCGGTGGACTCGCCCTTGGTAGTCACGCACGGAATCTTGACGTAGACGTTCTCGGCCCAGGTAGCGATCTCGCGGGCCTCGACCTCCATGGTCTCGACGTCGTCGGCAAAGACCTCAAACGAGACGGACACATCGGTGATGTGGGCCAGGACCTCCTTGGCAAACGCGCGGTAATCCGTCACGCCGCCCTTCTTCATAAGGGACGGGTTGGTCGTGAAACCCTGAACGTTGCCGTTCTCGTACATGTCGAGCATGCCCTCGAGGTTTGCACCGTCAGCGAACACCTTGATTGCCATCTGCCTGATTCCTTTCGTTAGCATACGGCCGATAAACTGCTAAACACTTTACCTACATTTATCAAGGCGTGAGCTGCGGGTTTTCATCTTCTCGGCGAACGGTTTTGCAGTTTTACCATTTTTATATCGACACCCCAGCGGCAAAACGTTTTTGCTGATCATCGCGGTTGATTCCGTTCGCGGCGCAGAGACAGCGCTTCACCGGTGCGTTTTCACAACCAGTCCAAAACAAAAAGCGGTGACGCCTCATTTGAGACGTCACCGCTTCCGTGTAGGAGCCGGTTATCGGAGCTCCGCCCGATTAGGGCTTAACGTATGCCTGGATTACTCTTCCTCAACGTGATTGATCACAGCACCCTTGGTGTGGATGAAGTTGGGGACGAAGGCGACGATCAGAAGGACAGCAAGAATCGCGTAGACACCGGTGGTACCGAAGGCCTCGGCAGCGCGGCCAAGCGTAATACCAATGACGGAGAAATCGAAGTCGCCGAACGTAGTGTTCTTGAAGCCAAAGACGTCAAGAACGGGCAGGAGCAGGGCCGGGGCGAAGGTGATGAGCAGACCGTTGACGAAAGCGCCAAGAGCTGCGCCCTTGCGACCGCCGGTAGCATTGCCGTAGATGCCTGCGGTAGCACCGCAGAAGAAGTGGGGAACCATGCCCGGGATGATGAAGATGCCCAGGGTAGCGCCCACGATGAACATACCGACCACGCCACCGATGAAGGATGCGACAAAGCCGAGGATGACGGCGGTGGGAGCATAGGGGAAGAAGACGGCGCAGTCGACGGCGGGGATGGCACCGGGGATCAGCTTGTTGGAGATGCCCTGGAAAGCCGGGACCAGGTCGGCAAGGATCATACGAACGCCGTTATAGACGATGGTGACACCAACGGCAAAGGACAGGGCACAGGTCAGGGCATAGACAATCACGTTGTCGCCGCCAGCGGTCTTGGTAACGACCGCAGGATCTGCGATGTAAGCGGCGAAAGCGGTAACCAGGTAGAAGAAGGCCATGGTAAGAGCCGTGGAGATGGTAGTGTCGCGCAGGAAGGCGAACTTCTCGGGAACCTCGATCTTCTCGGTGCTGTTCTCCTCGGCGTCCTTAGCAAAAAGCGTACCGACTGCAGCGGAGATGTAATAGGCGAGTGAACCGAAGTGGCCCATGGCGATTTCATCGCCATCGGTAACCTTCTCGGTGAAACGCTGACCAACGGCGGGAAGCATAGCGCTCACGAGGCCCAGGAACATGCCGCCCACGATGACAAGCTGGACATCCTGGAAGCCAGATGCCTGCAGAACGGCAGACAGCAGGCAGGCCATAAACATGCTGTGATGGCCCGTCAGGAAGATGTACTTAAACTTGGTAAAGCGGGCAATGATAATGTTCACGACATAGCCGAGAATCAGGATCATCATGGTCTGAACGCCGAGGACGCTCTGAGCCATCGAAACAACGACCTCGTTGTTGGGCACGACGCCGGTGATGTGGAAACCGGTCTCGATGAAGGTACCCAGCGGAGCAAGGTTCTCCTGAACAACAGCGGCGCCGGCGGACAGCATGATGTAACCAAGAATGGGCTTCAGGGTGCCCGTCATCACCTTGTGGGCAGGACGCTTAAGCGCGACAAGGCCCACAAAGGCAAATAGACCCATAATCCACGCTGGCTTGGTCAGAATCGATTGGATAAACTCAAGTATGGGAAGGATGGCTTGCATCTGCGCTTCCTTTCTCTCTAACGTGGGCGCGTTTCCCTCTTCCACAGGGAACCGCCCTTTTTTGTGCCGCTTTAGGCGTTAGCGGCGGCCGCCTTGATTGCCTCGAGGGCGTCTTCGCGGATCTTCTTCTTGTTCACATAGCTGCGAACGATCACAACGTTGCCGTGGAGCTCGGGGGCGAGTTCTTTAACGGTGATGAACAGATCCGGATTTGCGGAAGAAGCACCGTTCAGGTCCATAGACTCAACGTCGGCCTTGATGCCCTCCTCCTCGCAAAGCTCCTCGACTTTGCCAGCGAGCATCAGGCTGGACCCGATGCCGTTTCCGCATACGGTGATGATATGCATGGCAACCTTCCTCTCCTACACGTGACGGTTTTCCGTCTATCCAAAAGCGGCGACGCATCGCCGTGCCATTAAGGCCTAAAAGAATGAACGCATGGTCTCCAAAACCTGCTCGGGCGTATCGCATGCGCTGAGCTTGGCAACGCAGTCCTCGTCCTCGAACATCTGCGAAAGCTCCGCCAAGCAGCCAAGATGAGCCTTGGGGTCGGGTGCGCAAATACCCACGAGCACGTGAACCGGATCGAAATCCTCGTGTCCAAACGCAATGGCAGGGTCAAGCGTGACGATACAGATCCCCGCTTCACTCACATTGCCATCTGCCTGAGCGTGGGGCATGGCGATGCCCTCTTCCAAGACCATATAAGGGCCGAATTTGTGAACCGATGAAATCATGGCGTCAACATAGCTCTGGTCGCATTTGCCAGCGTCTACGAGCAACTTACCGCATGCCCTGATCGCTTCCTCCCAGTCGGAGGCCTCGACGTGGCAAGCAACAAGCTCGGGCTTAAGAAGATCGGTCAGCATGCTCGTCCCCTACTCCTCGGGCAGGATATGAAAACCAAGCGCCTGAATGTCGCGGGCAAAGCCCTTGACCGTATCAAGCGAGTACTCAAGCAAATCTTTCCCGAAATTCTTGCGCTTGGCAAGAAGGGCATTGGGGACCGTAATGATCTGGCAGCCAACGGACTCCGCCTGGAAAATATTGAGGACCTCGCGCGTAGACGCCCAGAGAACCTCGGCAGCAGGCTTAACGGCAGCCTTCTTTACGGACTCCGCCATGAGGGGCAGCGGATCGACGCCGGTATCGGCAATGCGACCGGCAAAGATGGACAGAATAGAGGGGGTCTCAGCAGAGACGGCATCGACAAACTCGTCGACCTGCTCGGGCGTGAAGATAGTGGTGACATTCACCTTGATGCCGTCGGCAGAAAGGCGCTTGACCAGCGCGGCAGTGGACTCACCCTTGGTGTTGAGCGCCGGGATCTTAACGTAGACGTTGTCTGCCCAGGTTGCGATCTCGCGAGCCTCGGCTTCCATACCCGCCTCGTCGTCGGCGAATACCTCAAAAGAGACCGACACATCAGTAATGTGCTCAAGAACCGTCTTGGCAAAAGCGCGGTAGTCGGTCACGCCGCCGGCCTTCATAAGGGAAGGATTGGTCGTGAAGCCCTGAACGTTGCCATTGTCATGCATGTCAAGCATACCCTCGAGGTTAGCGCCGTCGGCAAACACCTTGATCGCCATGTTCGGTCCTTTCTCATCTAACACTATTGCTATCGAAAGCCTTCTTCTTTGTTTCAAAAGCTTTTCGGTTTTCTTTTATAAACCATTTCAAAAGCTATCGAAAGCTCAATTGTCAACTTTCCGTGAACGGTCGAATATCGGGCGTGAACGTACTTCTTTTGGGCGGCACCTTCAGAATGAGACTCTTTATAGCCCGTTTACGTGCGAACTATCTGCTACGCATGCATTTGTGACATGCCATTCCGTTCTTTTGATTCATTCGAATTTGCCTTGTTCTTTTCATATCGATACGTTATATTTCGATTACGAAAGGCGCATCTTTTACCTTTTGTTCAAAAGGAGCGGCATATGGCATCTACTTCAGACCTTTCACCGGCCGAGCGTCAGCGATTTATCATGAATTGGCTGGCCGAAAAGCCAAATATCTCGGTATCCGACATCGTTCGCCGTTTTTCGGTTTCGGAAGTCACCGCACGACACGACCTCATCTCGCTGGAATCCGAAGGCAAGCTGCGTCGCGTACGCGGCGGAGCGGTATCGCTTTCTCGCTCCAACGCAATCTCGTATCCCGAGGAGCGCATCAATGTCCAAGTCGAGGCCAAGGAAGCCATCGCCGCAATCGCAGCAACTCTTGTTGATGATGGCGATGTTCTGGTAATTGATATCGGCACCACAGGCTTTTACTTCGCTAAGGCCCTCATGGACAAGCGTGAGATCACCATTATCACCGGCGATCTTGCAATCGCGAACTACGCCAGCTTCAATCTCCCCAATGCTTCGGTAGTGCTGCTGGGCGGCTCCGTGCGCAAGGGCCACCTCTATCTCGCGGGCGCACTAACGCTCGACTGCATGAGCAAACTACATGCCGACAAGGCGTTTGTCAGTGCCGACGGATTCCACCCCGACCACGGTTTTACCGTCGAGCACGACTTCTCGGCCATGATCAAGCATATGTACCTTACCAACTCAAACCAGGGCTACATGATGGTTGACCAGGGAAAGTTCAATAAGACCAGTTTTTATCAGTCCGCGCAGATCGATGACCTCGACGGCATCATCGTTGATGGAGACGACGAGGGCATCATGACGGCGGCGATCGAGAGCAGTCGCAGTCATCCCAAGCTCTATATTGCAAAATAGCTCAAATGGCCGGGTCGCCCCCACTGCGGGCGACCCGGCCATTTATTAAATCAACCCAAAATGGCGCATCGCTGTGACGGTGCCGTCGTGTGCGACGTCGTCGGTCACGTAGTCGGCGACCGCTTTGACCTCGGGCATGGCGTTGCCCATGGCCACGGCCGTCTCGACAGCGGCGAGCATACCCAGATCGTTGCCGGAATCGCCAAAGCCAAAGGTGCGCGCATTTCCCTCGCGGCCCAGATGCGCCAGCGCTCGCGCCACGCCCACGCCCTTGTCGATGCCCCTGGGGCTCAGCTCGCGATTCTGACCACCGGTGTTGCACAGCTCAAACTCGCGATCGATAAAGCCGTCATCGTTGGCTACGCGAGCCAGGTCGCACGCGTTAATGCACACCTTGCCTACGCGCAAATGCCCATCGACGCGCATCTGATCAACGCCATGCACCACGCCGGCGCCTAGCAGAAATGACTGTTCGACACCAACTGGCTCAAGTGAATAGGTGACACCGTTCGTCTCGAACAACGCCTCGCCGCCCGCCACAGTAATGCGACGCGCGAGCTCCTCAACAATGTCTTCGTCAAAGCACTCCTCATGCACCACGCGGCCCTCGACCTCGAGCGTGGCGCCCGCCATGGCAACGATACCCGCCGGGTTCAGCGCGCGCAGGCCATCGGCAATCAGCCACAAGGGGCGACCCGTGCAGATAAATGCCTGGTGACCCGCATTGCGCAGGCGACCAAATGCATCGACAACGGCCTTCGACGGATGGATTGCATTGAAGTCCTTATCGGTCATATCGTCGGGATCGAACGACGTCAGCGTGCCGTCCACGTCAAAAAAGAGCACAGCGGAATCGGGGCACGCATCAATCATATGGGTTCCTTTCGAGGATAAGGGCAAACGAAGCATCCATCATATAATGGAGCGACGCAACCAGAGAGGTCACCCATGGAATTTTACGCAAGCTGCCCCGAGGGCTTTGAGTCCGCACTCGCCGATGAGCTTAAACGCCTCGGGCTTTCGCATGTCCGCCGCCTGAAAGGCCGCGCTACGTTTGAGGGCGAGCTCGAAGAAGGCTACCGCGCCTGCCTGTGGTCGCGCCTGGCGAGCCGCGTGTTCGTGGTACTCGGGCGCTTTGAGGCGCAGGATGCCGACGAGCTGTACGACAGCGTTTACGACATCGCCTGGGAGACCATCATCCGCCCCGGCGCCACCATCGCCATCACCGCCCGCGGCGTGACCGAGCAGCTGCGCAACACGCGCTTCTCGGCCCTGCGCGCCAAGGACGCGCTGTGCGACCGTCTGGCCGAGACCACGGGCCGTCGCGCCGATGTCGATGCCGCCGACCCCGATGTTCACCTACTGCTTTCGCTGCGCCAGCGCCGCGCGAGCATAAGCCTAGACCTTTCGGGCGACCCGCTGTTCAAACGCCTGCCGCCCGCTGCGACTCGTGCCGGCGAGGGCGCACACGTGTTGCGCCCCGACTACGCCGCCCTGGTGCTGGCGCAGGTCGGCTGGACCGCACTATGCGAGCGCGAGCTGACGGCCGACGATTACGAGAACGAAGCCCTTCCCACGCTGATCGATGCCTCGTGCGCCGGCGGCGGTCTGCTGCTGGAGGCCGTGAACATTCTGACCGACCGCGCCCCGGGCGCTGCACGCGAGCGCTGGGGTTTTGAGGGCTGGCAGCTGCACGACGCCGCTCTGTGGGAGCAGTTGCTTGCCGAGGCACGCGAGCGCGAGGCGGCAGCACGTGAGCGCCAGGCACGCATCGTGGCCGTAGACATCGACCCCGCCGCCCGCAAGACCGCTGAGCGCATGGTCAAGTGTGCCGGCTACAAGCGCTTTGTCGATTTTTGCGCCGCCAAGTCCGTCACCGTGCTGGACCATGTGGGCGCTGTCGCCGGTGCCGCCGTGGTCGCGGATACGACCGAGACCCCGCTTTCGCTCATGCACGACACCATGACGCTCATCGGCGAGCTGCGCCGCGCGCCCGAGCTTGCCGCGGCGCCGGTCGCCGCGCTCACCCGCGACGGATTGCTGGCCCGCGCGCTCCACGCCGAGCCCGAGCGCTCGATCGCCGTCATGCCCAACAACGAGGAAGCGACCGTCGAAGTTTGGCCTTCGCTCGACCACGCCGCCGCAGCGTTTGAGGCTTCGACCAGTGCGGATGCCGAGGCCGAGGTTGCGGATGCCAACGAAGCCAACGACAAAGCCGCCGACACTCCCATGCCCGAACCTGCCGCCACGCTCGACCTGGGCGACGGCAAGCCGCTGCCCGTGCTCATCCCCGAGTCCGAGCAGTTCGCCAACCGCCTGCGCAAGAACGCCCGCCTGCGTCGCAAGTGGGCAAAGCGCGAGGGCGTGAGCTGCTACCGCGTCTACGATGCCGACCTGCCCGACTACTCCGCCGCCATTGACCTGTACGAAGGCTGCCCGCAGACGCCGGGCCGCTGGCTCGTCATCGCCGAATACGCCGCGCCCAAGACCATCGATCCCACGCTGGCCCAGGCCCGCATGCTCGACATCTTGGCCATCGCGCCGCGCATCCTAGATGTTCCCGCCGAGCATGTGCACGCCAAGGCCCGCATGCGTTCGCGCGGCGGCTCGCAGTACGGCAAGCAGGGTGCCGGCAAGGGCGGATCGGGCGAGCGTGCCAACATCGCGCGCCGTCGCCTGCCGCTCATCGAAGAGGGCGGCCTTACCTTTGCCGTCAACTTTGACGACTATCTGGATGTGGGCATCTTCCTGGACCACCGCGTCACCCGCAACCTGGTGCGCGAGCACGCCAAACAGGCACGCCGCTTCCTCAACCTGTTCGCCTACACCGGCACCGCCACCTGCTATGCGGCAGACGGCGGCGTCGAGGAGACCGTGACGGTCGACCTTTCCAACACCTACCTGGACTGGGCCGAGCGCAACATGCGCCAGAACGGCTTTGTGGGCCCGCAGCATCACTTTGTGCGCGATGACGTGCTCGCCTGGATTCGTGACCAGCGCCAGACGCGCAACCGCTGGGACCTGATTTTTGTCGACCCGCCCACGTTTTCGAACTCGTCCAAGATGGGCCGCCGCACCTGGGATGTCCAGCGCGACCATGTTGAGCTTTTGGCCGGCGTATCTCGCCTGCTCGCACAGGACGGACATGCCATCTTTAGCTGCAACCTGCGCGGCTTTCGCCCCGAGACGCGCAAGCTCGCACGCGCGGGCGTCGTGCTGGAGGACATTACGGCGCAGACCATCCCCGAGGATTTCGCACGCAACCAGAAGGTGCATCATTGCTATATCGTGCGCCGACTGCCCATCGAGGACGCCATGGCCGAGGTCGGTTTTAGCGCCGAGGAGATTGCCGAGCGAACCGAGGAGCTGCGCAACCCCGAGGCGCGCAAGCCTCGTGCAGCAGCGCCCGCGCACGCGCAGGCCGGCGACCGAGGGCCGCGCGGCGACGGCAAGCCCGCCTGCTCAGGTAAGCCCAAAAAGAAGAAGTTCTACGCCAGCAAGCCCAAGTGCAAATAACAAAGTTGCGGTGGAATACGGACTGTTTTGCCTGGAATTAGGCAAATTTAGACCGTATTTCACCGCAACTCATAGTGGGATGGTGGTTGGCGATCTAGCCTTGGGTGACCAATCGGTAACCGATACCCACATGCGTCTGGATATAGCGCGGATGCGCGGGGTCGGACTCAATCTTCTTGCGCAGCGTGCCCATAAAGACACGCAGGCTCGCCAGGTCACTCTTGGTTGCCGTGCCCCAAATCTCGTGCAGGATAAACTGGTGCGTCAGCACCTTGTCGGCGTTATGCGCCAGCAGGCACAGGAGCTTGTACTCGATCGGCGTCAGATGCAGCTCCTCGCCATCCATCGTGGCGATGCCGGCGTCAAAGTCGATATGCAGCTCGCCGGTATCGAACGAGCCCTCGGAGGCAACACCGCCCGTTTGCGCATACGAAAGGCGCCTGAGCGTCGTGCGAATGCGCGCGAGCAGCTCCTCGACCGAAAACGGCTTGGTCAGGTAATCGTCGGCGCCGGCATCGAGTGCGCGGATTTT
>CABRZN010000078.1 GCA_902475445.1 uncultured Collinsella sp. | reverse complement strand
GCTGCGCGTGCAGCAGGAGCGCCTCGAGGGTGCCCCGTTCCCGACCATTCGCGAGTACCACAAGCTCTTCGGCCTGACCAAGGACCGCGAGAAGCTCATGAAGCCCGACGCGATCATCTGCCACCCGGGCCCCATCAACCGCGGCGTCGAGTTCGACTCCTATATGGCCGACCACCCGCAACGCTCCGTCATCCTGGAGCAGGTCTACGCCGGTATCTGCGTGCGTATGGCTATCCTGTATCTGCTGCTTGGAGGTGCCGATAATGGCCTTGCTTCTTAAGAATGCCCACGTCGTCGACCCGTCCGTCGAGCTTGACGGTGTCGTTGACGTCCTGATTGACGGCGACAAGATCGCCGAGGTCGGCGAGAACCTCGCCGTCGAGGGGGCCGAGGTCCGCGACCTTTCCGGCAAGTACCTCGTCCCCGGCCTGGTGGACATGCACGTTCACCTTCGCGAGCCCGGCTACGAGGTCAAAGAGGACATCGAGAGCGGCACCCGCGCTGCTGCCAAGGGCGGCTTCACCGGCGTGTGCGCCATGCCCAACACCGATCCCGTCACCGATAACGGCACCGTCGTGGAGTTCGTCAAGTCCCGCGCTGCCGAGGTCGGCCACTGCCGCGTCTATCCGTCGGGCGCCATGACCCGCGGTCTTAAGGGCGAGGCCATGTCCGAGATGGGCGATATGGTCGCCCACGGCGCCGTCGCCTTCACCGACGATGGTCGCGGCGTGCAGGGCGCGGGCATGCTCCGTCGCTGCATGGACTACGGCAAGATGTTCGGCAAGGTCTTTATGAGCCACTGCCAGGACGAGGATCTGGTCGGCCACGGCCAGATCAACGAGGGCAAGGTCTCGACCCGTCTGGCCCTCGAGGGCTGGCCGGCCGCCGGCGAGGAGCTTCAGATTGCCCGCGACATCGAGATTGCCAAGCTGACCGGTGCCAAGCTGCACATCCAGCACATCTCCACCGCTCATGGCCTGGAGCTCGTGCGTGCCGGTAAGGCTGCCGGTGTCCAGGTGACCTGCGAGGCCACCCCGCACCACATGTTCCTGACCGAGAACGACCTGGACGAGACCTACAACACCTCGCTCAAGGTCAATCCGCCGCTGCGCACCGACGAGGATGCCGAGGCCATCCGCAAGGGTGTCATCGACGGTACCGTCGACGCTATCGTTACCGACCACGCTCCCCACACCCCGTGGGAGAAGGCCCGCGAGTTCGAGCTCGCGCCCTTTGGAATGATTGGCCTCGAGACTTCGCTGTCGCTCGTGCTCACTGAACTGGTCAACACGGGCAAGATGAGCGTGAGCCGCATGGTCGAGCTCATGGCCATCAAGCCGCGTGAGATTCTGGGCCTCGATCAGGTTCAGGTCAAGGCGGGCTCTGTCGCCGACCTGACCGTGTTCGACCCCTCCGCAACCTGGATGGTTGGCGAGGACGGTTACGAGTCGCGCGCCGAGAACTCCGGTTTTGCCGGCCGCACGCTCACCGGTCGTGCCACCGATGTATTTGTCGGTGGCAAGCAGACGCTCGCCGACGGCTGCATCTGCTAGCATAGCCTTATCGCTTTTGTGCGCGGCGCCCTTGCGGTGCCGCGCTTTCTGTTCGTTTAGACCATGCAACCGCATGGGGGATTGGAGCGTCTATGCCCACACCTTCCACTGCACGCATGCACGACTTCGAGGTCGTCTCGAACCGGGAGATCGCCGACGGCATCTTCTCGCTCGTCATCTCGGCCCCCAAGCTTGCAAGTGCGCTCAAGCCCGGTCAGTTTGTGAACATTGCCGTGCCCGGCGATGCCTCCTCGCTGCTTCGCGTGCCCCTGAGCTTCTATCGCGCCGACGCCGAGGCCGGCACCGTCGAGCTGTGGTACGCCGTCGTGGGCGACGATACCCGCCGTTTGTCCCAGATGGGCCCTGGCTCCACCTCTAACCTGTTGGGCCCCGGTGGCCGTGGCTGGATGGTACCCGAGGGCACCAGGAAGGCACTGCTCGTCGCCGGTGGCATCGGCGTTCCGCCTGTGCTGTGTCTTGCCGGCATGCTTGCCGAGCAGGGTGTTGATGTGGACGTGTGCCTGGGCTTTGGCACCGCTTCCAAAGTCGTGGGTGTCGATGAGTTCCGTGCGCTGGGCGCCACGGTTAACGTGTGCACCGACGACGGTTCGCTCGGCACGCACGGTTTTTGCACCGATCCGGCAGCCGAGCTGCTTGGAGAGAGCGGCTACGACTACGTCGCCAGCTGCGGCCCCGCCGTCATGATGAAGAAGGTCGCCGCCGCTGCCGCCGAGGCCGGTGTGTACTGCGAGGTGTCGCTCGAGCGCATGATGAGCTGTGGCTTTGGCGCCTGCAACACCTGCAATGTCGAGACGGTCGACGGTATGAAGGGTGCTTGTATGTGCGGCCCCGTGTTCGATGCTTCCAAGGTGGTGGTCTTCTAGTGGGTACCGTGAACATGGCCGTCGATTTCGGCGGCGTCAAGATGCAGAACCCCATCAACACCGCAGCCGGTACCTTCGGCTACGGTTGGCAGTTCCAGAATTTCTTCGATGTTTCCCAGCTGGGCGCCATTACCACCAAGGGCTGTGCCGCCGAACCCTGGCCGGGCAACCCTGCGCCTCGCATGGCCGAGATTCCTGGCGGTATGATCAACTCCGTGGGACTGCAGAACCCCGGTGTCGCCGCCTTTGCCCGTGAGTCCGGCCCGTGGCTCGAGCAGCTGTCCAAGGACGGTTGCCAGGTCATTTGCCAGGTTGCCGGGCACTCCGTTGACGAGTTTGTCCGCGCACTCGAGATGTATGTCGAGCTGTGCCCCTGGGCTGCCGGCTACGAGATCAACGTGAGCTGCCCTAATATCGCCGCCGGCGGTGCCGCCATGGGCTCCACGCCCGAGGGCGCCTCTTCCGTTATGGCTGCTTGCCGCAAGGTGACCGATAAGCCGCTGTTCGTGAAGATGGCGCCGGTCAACGTCGCCGAGATCGCCAAGGCCCTCGAGGCTGCCGGCGCCGACGGCCTTTCGGTCATCAACTCCATCCAGGGCATGGCCATCGACGTCCATACCCGCAAGTCCCGCGTGGCCAAGCCCAAGGGCGGCCTTTCGGGCCCGCTGTGCCACCACATCGCCGTGCGCATGGTCTGGGAGGTTGCCCAGGCCGTCGATATCCCCATCAACGGTGTCGGCGGTGTCATGACCGGAGAGGATGCGGCTGAGTTTATCCTGGCCGGCGCCACCTGCGTGTCGGTCGGCATGGCCAACTTCGTCGATCCGTGCGCTTCGCTTAAGATCGCGCATGAGCTCGAGGCCTGGGCCGAGTCCCAGGGCGTAAAGGACATCAACGAGCTGGTGGGTGCTTTCGAATGCTAGAGAATGATGCCCGCGACCGTGTTGTCGTCGCCCTCGACTGCGACCGTGAGCGCGCGCTCGAGCTCGCCCACGAGCTTTCGGGCCATGCCGCCTGGCTCAAGGTCGGCATGACGCTCTATTACGCTGAGGGTCCCCAGATCGTCAAGACCTTTAAGGACCTTGGCTTTAAGGTCTTCCTCGACCTTAAGTTCCATGACATTCCGCATCAGGTGCGCGGCGCTGCCCGCTCGGCCTCGCTTGCCGGTGCCGACCTGCTTTCGGTCCACGGCCTGGGCTCGGGTGCTATGCTCGCTGCCTGCCGCGAGGGTGCCGAGGAGGCGCGTGAGGACCGCGCCAAGCTCGTCGCCATCACCGTGCTCACGAGCATGAATCAGGATGCCTTGAGCGAGATCGGCGTCGAGTCTCCCGTGGCCGAGGAGGCCGCCCGCTTGGCAAAGCTTGCTCAGGCCAACGGCATCGATGGCATCGTGTGCTCACCGATGGAGGCTCACGACATGCGTGAGCTGCTGGGTCCTGATGCCCTGATCGTGACTCCGGGTGTGCGTCCGGTGGGTGCCGCCCTTGGTGACCAGTCCCGCGTGGCGACGCCTTCCCAGGCTATCGAGCGTGGCGCAAGCCACATTGTGGTGGGCCGTCCCATCACCGGTGCCGACGATCCGGTTGCCGCCTTTGACGCCATCGTCGCCGAGCTGGTCGAAAACGTCGCGTAAAAGATTCCCCTAAGTCACCACTTTTGGGTCTCATTAGCACAAAATAGCCCCTGTGCCTGCGTAAACTTTCCCATCCTTTGTGTGGAATCGCAGGTCAGGGGCTTAACTTTGGGCGCAGTATATTGCACTTTTTGCGGGTATCGTCTAACCTATGGAGCCGCGATTAGGCTTTTTGTGCGTTCTACGTGCTAAAATGCCAATTATTGAATCAGATATAACCCAACTATTTGGAGGTACGAATGGCACTCCCTCAGCTTACCGACGAGCAGCGCAAGCAGGCTCTTGAGAAGGCTGCTGCCGCACGTCACGCCCGCGCTGAGCTTCGCGAGCAGATCAAGAAGGGCGAGAAGTCCCTCGAGTCCGTGCTCAACTCCGATGACCCCATCGCTTCCCGCATGAAGGTTTCCACCCTCATCGAGTCTCTCCCCGGTTATGGCAAGGCCAAGGCCGCCAAGATCATGGAGGAGCTCGGTATCTCCGCTACTCGTCGCGTCCAGGGCCTCGGTGTCCGTCAGCGCGAGCAGCTCCTCGAGCAGCTGACCAAATAAGTGAGCGCTCAGGATTCCAAGCTCTTTGTGATTTCTGGACCGTCAGGCGCAGGCAAGGGTACGCTCGTCACTCGTGTGCGCGAGCGCCGCTCGAACCTGGGCCTGACGGTTTCGGCTACCACGCGAGCACCACGCAAAGGTGAGGTCGACGGCGTCAACTACTTTTTTCTGACGCGCGAGGAGTTCGACCGCCGCGTGGCAAACGGTGAGTTTGTTGAGTGGGCCGAGGTCCACGGTAACTGCTACGGCACGTTGGTGAGCGAGGTCACATCCAAGCTCGCCTCGGGCTCGTCTCTGATTTTGGAGATCGATGTCCAGGGCGCCCTGCAGGTGAAGGAGCGTTTCCCCGAGGCCGTGCTGATCTTTATCAAGCCGCCTTCGCTTGAGGTGCTCCGCGAGCGTCTAGTCGGTCGCGGTACCGAGACGCCCGAGACGATTGAGCTGCGTATGGCAAACGCCGCCGATGAGCTTGCCCTTGCCGACCGCTACGACGACGTCGTGGTGAATGACGATCTCGACCGCGCGACCGATGAGCTCGTTCGCGTTCTCGATATGCATGAAAGGATCTGAGGTCCGTGTCCGTTGTAAAGCCTTGCATTGACGATCTTCTGGAGAAGACCGATCACAACCGCTTCCTGCTCGCTTCGCTTGCCTCCAAGCGCGCCTGCGACATCAATAGCATGCTGCGTGGCCAGCACAACCGCGTGCTTGCCGTCCAGGATGTCGATGACATCACCATCGGGCTTTCCGGTGCCGATACCATCTCGATGGCTATGGACGAGATTGTCGACGGCGACATCTCTTACGACGAGGCCCGTTACGAGAAGGCGCTCGGCCACAAGGTTGCTGAAGCCTAAATGGCAGCTCGCGTCTGTCTGGTCCACTATCACGAGGTTGGACTGAAGGGCAAGAACCGCGCACATTTTGAGCATATCCTCATGGATAACATCAAGGCGGCCTTGGCCGCCTTTTCCGTGAATGCCGTGTCTCGAATTTCCGGTTATATCCTCGTGACCTTTAACGAGCATCAGGCCGATGAGGCGGCGCGTGTCATTCGCACCGTTCCCGGCGTTGCTCGTGTGTCTTTGGCGTATCACACTAACCGCGACCCGCAGGAGTACTGCGCCGCCGCCGTGAAGGCGCTGCGCGAGTTTGGTTCCTTCGATTCGTTTAAGGTGCACGCCAAGCGCTCCAATACTGACTATGAGCTAACCTCGATTGACATCAATCGTCAGGTGGGCGAGGTGCTGTGCGAGGCGTTTCCTGATAAAAAGGTTCAGATGCACGACCCCGATGCGATGGTGCACGTACTGGTGGTCCAGGGTAGCGTTTATGTGTACGCGCGCTCCGAGCGCGGCGTGGGCGGTCTGCCGGTGGGTTCTGCCGGCAAGGTCGTGACGCTTCTGTCGTCGGGTATCGATTCTCCGGTGGCGACCTGGATGCTCGCGCGTCGCGGCGCGGTGTGCGTGCCGGTACATTTCTCTGGTCGTCCGCAGACGCCCGATACGAGCGAGTATTTGGTGCAGGACATCATCCGTGCGCTTGAGCCGGGTGTCCAGATCGGCCGCCTGTACGTGGTGCCGTTTGGCGACTGCCAGCGTGAGATTTCGGTTACCTGTCCCAGCAATCTGCGCGTGATCATGTATCGCCGCATTATGTATTCGGTTGCCGAGCGCATTGCACACATCGAGGGCGCCAGGGCCATCGTTACGGGCGAATCGCTTGGGCAGGTTGCCTCCCAAACGCTTGAGAACATCATGGCCGTCAACGAGGCCGTGAAGATCCCCGTGTTCCGCCCTCTCATCGGTTCGGACAAGCAGGAGATCATCGCGCGCGCCGAGGAGATCGGTACGTTCGATATCTCGACTGAGGCCGCTCCCGACTGCTGCACGCTATTTATGCCGCGCCGTCCCGAGACGCACGCTAAACTCGATGCTGTGCACGAGGCCTGGGAGTTGTTCGATCATGAGGAGATGATCGAGCGCCTGCTCAAGCAGACCGAGTACATCGACTTCGAGAGCAACACGTATAAGGCCCCTAAGACCTTAAAACGCAAACATTCGGAGCTCGCTCCACGTGAGATTTACCAAGATCACGAATAATGTTGTGCATAGACCGGCGGTGATTTTGCATCGTCGGTCTTTTGCTATCTGGGCATTTTGCGGCTAAGTGTTCATTTGCTGACGCGTGCCTGAATAAATGGACAGATTTGTGCAAGGTTTTGGTCAGCTTTTGGTTTGACCGAGAAAACCGGTTTTGGGGCGTGGCTGTTGCGGAACTCCTTTCCTGACACGATGTTGTTGGGAGGTTTTGCTATGGCGCAGCGCGAACAACACGAACGGGTCAAACGGATGGACCGCTTGGCGGACAAGCTGCTCGGTCATAAGGCAGTGGTGATGGCGATACTGGTCGTCATTGCGATGGCGAGTGGACTGGCGATGGCGAACCTTGGCGGCGGTGCCGGCGGCGTGTCGTTTGAGCACACTGACGGTTCGGGCTCGTTGGTGGAGCCGGGATCCGGCGATGCCTCGAGCGGAAAGACATCCGAAGGCTCTTCGCCTAAGGTGTCTGCCGCGGCAGAGGTTTATGTCGATGTTGATGGCGCCGTCGTGTCGCCCGGTGTATATCGCCTCAAGGATGGCGCGCGGGTGGCTCAGGCGATTGATGCCGCCGGCGGGCTGGCGCTCGAGGCAGACGTTACGGGGCTCAATCGGGCATCTAAGGTCATTGATGGACAAAAAATCCACGTTCCAACGGTAGGGGAACAGCAGGCGTCCATTTCGGAAGCCGGTGTTGATGGTGGGGCTTCCGCATCATCGGGCGTGAGTGGCGCAACAGGCCTAGTAAATATCAATACGGCAAGCGCGGCAGAGCTGCAGACGCTCTCTGGCATCGGTCCCTCCATGGCCCAGTCGATTATCGATGAGCGGACAAAGAACGGTGCTTTTGCCTCGGTTGACGATCTGATGCGTGTGTCGGGAATCGGCGAGAAGAAGCTTGCCAAAATCAAAGATTCCATCTGCGTATGAGTGCGACCGAGCGCGAGCATGTGATGCCTCCGCGGCCTCTGATGCCGTGGACGATGGCTCTGTGTGCCGGCATGTGCATGAGCTGCGCCTTGGTGCTCAACGTGGCCGCCGATGCGCTGCTGTGGGAGCGGGCTTCGGCGGTCGGGCCGCTTTGGGCCATCCCCGTTGCGGCGGCGGTATTCGTTGTGCTGGCTCAATCTTGTGCGTGGCTTGCCCCTTGGAAGCGGTGGCTGTATGCCGCGTCCGTCGGTCTTGTGGCGGGAGCGGTCGTCTCGGCCTGGTGGGCTGTGGGCGCGCTAAGCGCCTCGAAGGCGCTCGACGGTCGAGCGGCAAGCAGCCTTGAGTTTGTCGTGCAGGGTGATCCATCCATAAACGACGACGTGTTTTCCTATACCTGCGAGGCACGCGCGGACGGTAAGAACTTGGCAATGGTTCGCCTATCGTGCGACCTCGAGCTCAAGGTCGGGGCGCACGTGCGTGTTATCGGTCGCGTTTCACGTTTTGAGAACGATGCGTATGGACGATCGCGCGTGCTCCGAGGTGAGGTGCGCAAGGTTAAAGTCGTTCGGATTTTGTCGGTCGATGAGGACTCTCCGGGGCCGCTTCTTCGGATGCGAAATGGGCTGCTTGCGTCCATCGCGCCTGCGACCGACCCGGCGCGTGCACTCATAGCCGGTGTCGCCTGCGGTCGTTCGGCCGAGCTGCGCGCCCAGCCGGCGGGCGACTGGTTTTCGGTGACGGGAACGGCGCATCTTATCGCCGTCTCGGGCAGCCATTTGGCTATCGTGGGGTTTGTAATCGAGGGTGTATTGCAAAAGACTCGGTGCTCACGTGGTCTTCAGCGGGCGATATTGGCGATAACGCTTGTGGGCTACGTTGCCTTTACGGGCGCGTCTCCCTCGGCCGTGCGCGCGTGCTGCATGGTGTTCGCGACGCTTGTCGTAAACGGCGCGGGGCGTCGCCGGCACGGAATTTCGGCACTCTTCGTAACCATGTCCATCTTTGTGCTGCTGCGGCCGACGGTTCTGTTCGAGATGGGATTTCAGCTTTCATGTGCCAGCGTCTTAGCCATTCTGTGCTTTTGCCCCTATGCGACCTACGCTTTGGGTGAGCTTAGTGTTCCGTCGGGCGTTGCCGGCATGCTTTCCGTCACGCTGTGCTCGCAACTGGCGACACTTCCCATTACCATTCCTGCCTTCGGTACATTCTCGCTCATTGCTCCGCTGGCAAATGCGGTCCTCGGTCCGGTGGTGAGCGTACTGCTCGTCGTGTCCATCGTGCTGGTTCCCTTTTCGCTCGTGGGACCGTTGCGGACTTGGGCGCTCGTTGTGCCCATGATTGCCGCCCGTTGCGCGCTGTTTTTCGAGCAGCTGTTTGCCGCCGTGCCGGGAGCATCCGTGAGTGTGCCGCCCGATAGCAAGTGGATTTACCTAGTGCCGTGTTTGCTGGCGGTTCTGCTTGTCCGGTGGCCGCGTCCCCGTGCACGTCCTATGGCGGTGGGGCTTGCATGCCTGGTGCTCTTGGCTGCGATTCCGTACGCCTACTGGGATCGATTCGCTCCGCCTTCGGTGACGGTGCTCGATGTGGGCCAGGCCGATGCGATTCTTATTCGCCAGGGCGGCGCAGTGGCGCTCGTCGACTGCGGGCTCGACGAGCGCGTGGTGGCGGCGTTGGTTCGCAATAACGTGCACCATATCGATGCCGTCTTTGTGACGCATTGGGATGAGGACCACTGGGGTGGTCTGCCTGCCGTGCTCGAACAGTTTTCGGTCGGAACGATTGCCGTGGCGGCGGATGCGCTGGAGGATGCTCCTGCCGAGGTATTGAACCGACCTGGCGTGGAGTATCGGCAGGTGTGCCGTGGGGATACGGTCGACATCGGCTCTTTTTGCGCCCGCGTGGTGTGGCCATTCGAGTCCGTGGATGGCGAGGGCAATGAG